>CP092079.1:3584718-3635119 GCA_022226955.1 Nitrospira sp. | reverse complement strand
TGTAGTTGCCGCTGTCGGCGCCGCTTGTCGTCAACCCGGTCACCGACACCGTCTTGCCCGTGCCCACCTGCTTATCCGCAAAGGCTCCGGTCCCGCTCGCCGTCGTCACCGTATCGCCTGCGACCACCCCGCTCAGTGCATGCGTCAGGCTTGCCGTCGTATTCCCGTCGTACACCTTATTCGCCGCCGTCCCCGTATAGGTCAGCGCCTTCGCCGTAATGTTCGCCGTGGTGCTAGTTTGATCCGTAAACGTATAGTTGCCCGCGTCCAATCCACTGTACGTCGTCCCGCTCAACGTCACCGTCTTGCCCGTGCCGACCGTCTTGGTTGCAAAGCTTCCGCTGGTCCCACTCGCCGTTACGGTATCCCCCGCCACCAGGCCACTGAAACTCACGCCGCTATGACTCACCGTCGCCGCCGTCGTCCCATCGTAGACTTTATTCGCCGCCGTCAGGCCGCTCACCGTCGCCGCCTTCGCCGTAATGTTCGCCGTCGTCGAGGCCGTCCCCCCCAAACTGTAGTTGCCGCTGTCGGCGCCGCTCGTCGTCAGACCGGCCACCGACACCGTCTTGCCCGTGCCCACCTGCTTATTCGCAAAGGCTCCGGTGCCGCTCACCGTCACCGCATCGCCCGCTACCAGCCCGCTCAGTGCATGCGTCAGGCTTGCCGTCGTATTCCCGTCGTAGCCTTTATTCGCCGCCGTCCCCGCATAGGTCAGTGCTTTCTGATTCACCGTCAACGTGCCATTGATATAACTTGCAACCGCGTAGCCCAATCGTCCAACGCCTCCGCTAGCCGTCAAGGTATGAGATCCCGCCGTGGGATTATTGCTGGTCGACAGACTTCCTCCGATAGCGACCGTTGGGGCTGTGCTGAAGGCTTGGGCAACCGTATCCCCGTTGGCTCCGCCGAGGGTGGTTGTCAGTGTGACGGCATCGCCATAGGTGATGGTTTGGCTCGTGGCGGTGACGGTTGCCGTAGGCTGCTCCCGATAGATTCCATAGACTCCGGCCCCGAGGGCGGAGGTGTAATTGGTCGCCGCTTCATCGCTGCCGTACCGGAACCGGCCGCTCCCACTGCCGATCAGCGCCGTCAGGCCGGTGCTGCCACTGACACTGCCGGAGTAGAGCGTCGCCCGGCCACCGGTGCCTACCGTGACCGTCGGGCTGCCGGAGATCAGCAGATTGCCGCCGGTCGACGTCCCCGCCGCAGCACTCTTTCCCGCATTGAGCACGATCGCCGCGTCACTGGTATCGCTCGTCGTGATGTTCTCGGTCACCGTCAAGTCGCCGCTCAGCGTTTCAATACGGACCGGACCCGTCGCAGTGATGCCCGTCGGATTGACGACTCCCACGGTCACGGCATTGCTATCGACATACGTCAGCGCACCAACGCCGCTGGCCGCCAGCGTTCCGACATTGTTGCTCGCATGATCCAACGTGACGGTGCCGCCCAGCAGCGCCAATCGATCGGCAACCAGATAGCCGCTGGCTCCATCGGTGATGGTGTTGCCGGCATTCAGCGTGATCGTGCTGCCCGTGCTGGTGACCGCACTATTGATAACCAGGTTGCCGGTGCTGGCTGTCAGTGTAACGGGGCCATTCACTCCGATCGATCGATCAATGGTGAGGTCGCCGGCTGCCGTGGCGTTTATGCTGCCGGTGCCGCCGATACCGCTCGCGTTCGAGGCAACAGTGCTGAGCGCCACGTTGCCTGATCGATTCAACACCAACGCGGCGTTAGTAGTCACCACGCCGCTCCCCAGTGTGCCCGTACTGCCCCCATTGCCCACCGCCAGCGTGCCGGCAGCCACGGTGGTGGAACCGGAGTAGGTGTTGGCGCCGGTCAGCGTCATGGTCCCACTGCCAGCCTTGGTGAGGCTGCCGGCGCCAGACATCACACCACTGTAGAGGGTGTTGCTGTTGTCGCCGCCGGTGGTGAGCGCCGCGCTGCCGAGCGTCACATTGCCGGCGCCCGACAAGGAGGCCAGTGTCTCGGAAAATCCGTCTAAATTCAGTGTGGCCCCAGAGTTCACGGTCACAGCGCTGGAATCGGGCATGGTGTCGGTTGCGCCACTGGCCAGTGTGCCACCCGCCACAGTGGTGGGACCGCTGTAACTATTGGCGCCGGACAGGGTCCAGGTGCCAGTGCCGGACTTGCTGATTCCCCCCGCGCCGGACAATACACCGCTGAAGCTGGTGCTGGTGTTGATACTTCCGGTGCTGAGTGTGCCGTTACCCAGTGAAATGTTGCCCGCGCCGGCCACCGAGCCGACGGCGTTGTTGAAGCTGTTCAAATCCCACGTGGCGCCCGATGCCACCGTCACCGCCGAGAAGCGCGGCACCACGTCCGTCGCGCCGTTGCGCAGCATGCCCGCTTGCACCATGGTGCTGCCAGCGTAGGTGTTGGCCCCGGTGAGTGTGAGTGTGCCACTGCCCTGTTTCACCACATTCAGCGTGCCCACGCCATTCTCAATCCGGCCGTCGAACGTGGTGCTGGCATTGTTGCCCCCCACCGTCAACGTGGCCGCAGCACGATTAAACAGCAGCTGATGATTTGTCGCGATTTCGGCCTGCGAGAGCGCGCGGTTGTAGACCATGACCGTGCCGATGTCGCCACGGAACGTGGCATCTGCTGACCAGTTACTCTTCCCGATGAAGTTGTCGGCCCGAGCCGTCTCGGTGGGTAACGTGGTATGCGCGGTGGTCGTATTGAGCGTGCCGTCGCGAAAGACCTTGAAGTTGGTGCCGTCGGCTGTACCGGCGTAACTGGCCTTCACGTTGTTGGTGATGGCACTGTTGTCGCCGGTTTGGTGAGCATTGTTTTGATTGGTGTCGGTATAGATCTCAAAATTCAGTCGACTGCCGGTACCGAAGCGCGACAGGATGATGTTGTGGTTAGGCGCATTGCCGCCCGCACCGGCGTTCCCCAGATCCACGACTCGTTCCCAGCTGTCCGAGGTGGTGCCGAAGTTGGCCACGGTGAAGACCGTCAGCCCCCGCACCGCGCTGACACCACTGACCGTGGTGTTCAGAAAATTGGCTGGAAGCGTTGAGAGGCGCACGTACTGACTGTTCGTGGCAAACGTGAAGAGACTATTGGCGCTGGAATAGGCAGGACTTCCTTCGATCGTGCCGTGGTATCCGTTGCCGCTCAAGTCATACCAGGTGTTGCCGCTTCCGTTGTACGAGGCGGTGTTCCCCGCATCCAGCCACAACACCAGGCCATCGCGCACCACGGCGCCGTTGGCAATGAGGCCATTGCCGGCAATGGAGCCCACGGTCTCGTTGAAGCCGTTCAGGCTGAAGGTAGCGCCCGCATTCACGGTGAGCGCGGTGCTGTCGGGAAGGCGGTCAGCTGCAGCCAGCGACAGGATGCCGCCGCCCACCGTGGTGCTGCCGCCATAGGTGCTGGCACCACCCACACTGAGGGTGCCGGTGCCGCTCTTCACCAAGTTGGCATTGGTCCCGCTGATCACACCACTGTAGGTACTGTTCCCGCCCTGTGAGACGGTCAGGGTCCGTCCATCAGCCAAAGCCACGTTCCCACTGCCGCTCATCCCGGTCGCAGCGGTCACGCTCATATCACCGGTGCTGGCATTGGTGGTGGTGAGGCCCGCGTTCAATGTAACCGTGCCACCGTACAACATGATTGGCCCGGCCACGCTCGTGGCACTGCCGATCGTGAGGTCGGCCGTATTGCCACTCTTACCGAGTGTCAAGCCGCTGATCGTGTTCGCCACCGTCCAACCAGAGAGCGGCCAGGTCAGCGCCGAAGAAAAACTGGTGCCGAACGGTTGGACGGTCAAGGCCCCAGTGGTGTCAATGGCACTCGCAGAACTCGTGGCCACGGTGTCCCCGGTGAGAGTGATATCGCTCGAGCTGCTAGTGACCGCAGTACCCGCTTTCTTCCCAAGAGTCGACCCATTGATTATGAGCCCTCCCGATTGGCCATTGACGAGTATGTCCCCCGTATTGGCCAGCACGTTCGTGTTCTGCAGCCACACGCCATAATTCGATCCAGTCCCCGCTCCGGCGATCGCAATATCGCCGCCGCCCGTGGCCTGAAGAAGCTTGGTCGAGTTATCATCAAAGACCAGGCCATGCGCCGCCGCACTCGTCGTCCCGTTCACCGAAATCGCGGTGCCGCTCGACTTGCTCGACGTAATGGAGAGCCCCGTTCCAGACCCAAACCCTCGGCTAAATTCCACTCCATAGGAATCGGCGCTCTGACCGTCGATAGCGACAGCCCCCTCCCCACTATGGGCCGTCAACGCACCAAAGACCCCAATTCCATGATAGGCATCCGCGCCGGATGTCGTACTGGTGCGCCCCTTGAGCCGGATGTCGCCGCCTCCGGAGTACAGCGCACTCACGCTCGCGTTGGTCGTACCGATCTGAATACCGTGCACCGTGGTGCTGAACGCCGGTCCATCGGGGCGGCCATCGGCATCCGCGCCGCCGCCCAGTGTGAGATGCCCGCCACCGGTGGCTTGACTGGTCAACCCATTCGCACTGTTGAGGGTCACCGAATTACCGAGCAGGATATGCCCGTTGGAGTTGGCATCCGAATCGCTCCAGACCGTCAAGGCGCTATTGTTGGTTTGGAGCGTCGTGCCGGCCGCCAAGGTAATATTCCCAAGCGCCTTAAGCAGCAGGTTTCCCGTCCCATTCGCGGTGCTGGTCAGATTGGCGTTCACGGTGATATCACCACCGTACAGGCTAATCGGGCCGGCAATCGTCGTGGCGCTGCCGATCGTGATGTCGTTACTGTTGGTGATGCCTGTGAGCACCGTATCGCCGGCGAGTCCGGTTCCTGTGTAGCGGCCAAGCGTCAGCCCACTCAGATTCGCAATGCCGTTGACGATCAAATTGGCCGCCGAACCGGTGCCGGTAAAATTGCCGCCTGACGTGCTGCCGCTCCAGGTGAAGGCGCCGCCAAAATCACCCCCCTCCGGTGCCCAGGTGAACCGTCCCGTGCTGTTCAGCGTGAGCTTGTTGGACCCGCCCGCAATCTGGTCGCCGATCACGGTGACCTGGCCGCTCCCCGCGTTGATAGTCGCATTGCTTATCAACCCAACCCCTCGGGCACCTGAGCTGTAGGGAGCTCCCGTCCGCAACAAAACATCGCCCCCACCGGTCGTGACCGCGCTGCCGAGATCCAGAGCATTCCAATTACGCTCAAACGCACCGTTAGAGGGTCCGTTCCCGACGGTGAGGCCGTTCCACACGGAGCTGCCGCCGTCGCTGTCACTGCCGCCTGCCCAAAAATGCCCACCGTTCGTTGTCACATTATTGAATATGGACACGCCGCCCTGCTCGAGGTTCCGATAGTCGGACCACAGCACCACATCCAGCGGCGTGCTGCCGCTGGCCGCGATCTGACCATACAACTGAAGCCGGCCGTCGCCTTGCAGGGTCAGCTTCGAGCGCGCGCCGCCGGTTTTGAGAATGGAAGCTCCATTGGCGAGAACAATGCTCGTATTCGTTGCGGTGTTTGATTTGATGAAGATGTCGCCGGTATTGGAACTGGTCAGATTAGCGTTCAGGGCCATGTCGCCGCCATAGAGGCTGATCGGTCCGGCCACGCTCAACGCGTTGGACAGCGTCAGCGGCATGGTATTGGTGCTCTTCCCGAACGTAAAACTGCCGAGGCTCGTGCCGAAATTCCAGTCGTCGTCGAACGTCAATGTACCGGAATCGCCGGCACGGAGCCGCGTAAAGGTCGGGCCCAGAGACCGAATCGTGAGGCCACCGGTGCTCCGTATCGCAATCGAGCCGCTTCCGGCATTGTTATTGCGCTGCTGGATTGAATCGCCCTCTATCAGGATATTGCCGGAGTAGGCGTTGGTCCCGTCGTAACCGATGCGAATATTCCCCGCCGTATTGTCCGTCGTAAACCGGATGGCATTGTCATATTGGCTGGTGACATGCGAGTTGCTCCCACGCAGCGTGATATTGCCGGTCTGCGACGTGACAGAAATGGCCATGGCAGGACTCGCCACCTGCAATTGCAGCCCCGATGAGTCGGCACCTGAACTAGCGGCATTCGTGGCGCTCCCATCCAGCGTGATGTTGCCGCTGACGGTGCTGATGCGAACCTCATCGCCGAGCGACCGCGGCAGCGCAATAAGCCCATGCCGCCAGCCAGTGCCGGTGCCGGATCCGCTCGCGCTGGCGCCAATGCCGGTCAAGTCCAGCGCACCACTCGTCGTGCTCAGTGTCACGTGGCCGAATCCGGATAGGTTTGAGGTCGCAGCCCCCCAGTCCTGTCCCAACCATAGGCCCGCGCCGTTCGAGAAATTCGACGTGTTTTTCAGTTCGCCTCGGATCGATAGATTCCCAGCGCCGGTCGTCACCGTGCTCCCAGAGCGCAGTTCGGTCCCGCTCGCGAAACCGGCGATCCCGGCAGTGTAATTGCCGATCCCGTCAAGAGTCAGATTGCCCCCGCCGGTATTGACGGTGGCCGCTCCCACTAATACCCCGGTGGAGCTGGCGCTCGACAACACAGACGAATATCCATAGCCCGCCAGGTGGCCGCCCTGGGTCGTGAGGCTGACGCCATTCTGCAATTGGAGTCCACTCCCCAGGCCTGTCGATGCAGCGGCATAGCCATCGCCGACCGTCAGGGCCGCCGCTCCGGCAAAGGGCACCCACGAAGTGCTGCCACTCGTATTCGTCGAATAGTTGCCCCCCATCCAGAGGCCGCCGCCGTTCGTGCCGATATTCGCCCCAACGTCGATCCGCCCGGACCCGCTTCCGTCTTGATCTGCCAATAGCACCACATTCATCTTGCCGGAGGTGGCGGTCAGCGGCGATGAAATCGTAATGTCGTTATGAGCCTGCAGTTGCAGGGTCGATGCCCCTGTACCGCCCGACTTGGTGATGGCGCTGGCAACGGTGAGATCGCCGGCGCCAGACGCCCCGATGGCTCTAAGCAGGATATCGCCGTCAGCCGAACTGGTCAGCGCGCCGTTGAGCGTGAGCCCACCGGTGTGGAGACGGATCGGCCCGGCCACGCTCAAGGCATTCGACAGCGTCAGCGGCAATGTATTGGTGCTCTTCCCGAAGGTAAAGCTGTTGTGGCCCGTGCCAAAATTCCAGTCGTCGTCGAAGGTCAGCGTGCTGCTTCCAGCACGGAGATTCGTAAAGCTGTCTCCCTGAGATTGGATCGTCAGACTTCCCGTCCCCTCAACCGCGATCGACCCACTGCTCCCAGTGTTGGTATTCAGTTGTTGAAG
The DNA here is from genome assembly GCA_022226955.1 of Nitrospira sp. Classification (NCBI taxonomy): domain Bacteria; kingdom Pseudomonadati; phylum Nitrospirota; class Nitrospiria; order Nitrospirales; family Nitrospiraceae; genus Nitrospira; species Nitrospira sp. The sequence continues at coordinate 3,627,879 of CP092079.1, read as the reverse complement.
CGAATTGCCTTCGATGAGGATATTGCCGGAGTAGGCGTCGGTCCCGTTATGACCGATGCGGATCTGATTGGCCGAGTACGCCGTGAGTCGAATCGCGTTTTCGTTCTGTCCGGTTTCCTGGGTATTGCTCCCGCGCAACGCGACCTGGCCGGTTTGCGACGTGACGCCGATGGTGTTGAGGGGGTTGGTATTCGCCGTCTGCAACAGTAACCCTACGGTATCCGTCGTACTAGCGCTAAAATTGGCCTGCCCACCCAGGGTAATGGCGCCGCTGACACTGCGAATGCTGATCTGGTCACCACCGCCTGACGTCGTCACCATCAGTCCATTCCGCCAACTCGATCCACCGCTATCAGCCCCGATGCCGGAAAGATTGATGGCGCCGCTGGTCGTACTCAACGTCGCACTGCCGTTGTTCGTCGACGTCGTTGCCTGAAAATTGTGACCGATCCATAGGCCCACACCGTTCGTGAAATTCGACGTGGACTTCAGCTCACCGCGGATGGATAATTGGCCCGCATCGGTAGACACAATGCTGCTGTTATGAATCGCAACCCCTTTCGCGGTCGTAACGCTCCCGCTTGAATAGTTGCTAATCCCATCGAAGAAAAGATCGCCTCCGCCGGTCGTCACTGTGGCGCGGTTGAGCAAGATACCGGTGGAGGTATTTCCTTCCACTCCGGTCGAATACCCGTAGGCCGCCACGTTTCCACCGCCGGTACCAAGCGTGACTCCATACCCAATCTGGACTCCCGTCCCCAGGGACGCAGACGCGACGGCATACCCACCGCCGACGGTCAGGGGCGCCGCGCCAGCAAAGGGCACCCATGAGGTACTGCCGCTCGTATTCGTCAGATAATTCCCACCCATCCAGAGACCGCCGCCGTTCGTGCCAATATTCGCGCCGACATCGATCCGCCCGGACCCGCTTCCGTCTTGATCCGCCAGCAGCACCACATTCATCTTGCCGGAGGTGGCGGTCAGCGGCGATGAGACCGTGATATCGTTATGAGCTTTCAGCATAAGCGTGACATCGCCCGTCCCACTCGACTTAGTGATCGCACTGGTAACCGCGATATTGCCGACACCGGACGCCCCTGCGCCAGGCCCGGTATTGTTCGTCGTATCGATCGTGACAAGAGTATCGTTCCCCAACGAGTTTGAAATCGTGCCCGCCGCGCCGGCATCGATCGTATAGTTGTACGGATCGATCAACCATTGGCCGCCTTCGCCTTTAGGTGCTCCCGCATTGATCGTCGCGCCCTCGATCTCGACCTGAGCGCCCGATGTTTCGATGCGTCCGCCCTCGCCACCCTCATCACCGCCGCGCGCCCGCACGGTCCCCTGCACCCGTGTCATCGACCCGGGGTTCTGCACATCCGACCACAGCACGACCGTGCCGCCATCGCCTTTCGTGGTGGCGGAAGCGTCCACCAGCGCGCCCGATCCCATGGTTACCGTCGTCGCCTGGCGTATCGCACCTGAGCCCTGCCAGCCTCCTCCAACCAGCACCTCGCCTCCGCCGGTGGCTCCGGTCGCCAGCGTGCGAGACGACGTGCCCAACATGATGGCATCGCCCTCCAGTATGATGCGTCCACCCTTGCTGACCAAACTGGACGCCTCCAAGAGGCCGTCGGTTTTGACAACGCCGCCTTGCAAGCGATCCATCCCCAATGCCGAGAGTACGATGAGACCGCCGGGCGAGAGGACGGCTTGCCGGTTTTCCACCAATGTCGCAATGGTCGCCGGCTCGACGCGCAAGCCTTCAAGTCGGCGCGTCGGATCGAACCGCAGCTCATAGGCCTCGCCCGCGGCCAACGCCACCGTGCCGAGTTCCGCCACGATGACGCCGTGGTTGCGGATTTCCGGCGCGAGCAAGGCGATGTAGCCGCCCATGGCCGCTTTCAGTTCGCCTTCATTCAAAATGCGTCCACTCGCGCCTTGCCGCGTGAATCGCTCCCGGCCTGCGAGAAAGTCCTCAAGACTAAGCTGATGCGTGGTGGCCACCAGTCCGCCGACATTGACCGACGCGCTGGGTGAAAAATAAAACCCATTGGGGTTGGTCAAGTAGACCTGTCCATTGGCGGAAAGACGTCCGAAGATTTGCGTGGCTTGATCGCCGAGAATGCGATTGAGCAGCACGCTGTCCGACGACGGTTGCCGAATATCGACCCGCGCCTGACTGCCAATGTCGAAACTCTGCCACTCAATGGCCGCGCGAGACGTATGCTGGTCGATGGTCATCGTGGCCGGCTGGCGAGTAACCGTCGCCGCGCCACCTACAACGCGCTCACCCATCGGCAATTGCGCAGGCGTGGGCGGTTCCGCGAATCCGACCGGAGGCCCCGGCATCAGACTCACCATCAGTGCGCTCAGTAAACACAAGGCCGTTCTCACAAGCCCGACGCTTCGTTCCCTCCCCAGCTGGATACGGCGCGGTTGGAATGCCTGAGATGATCGCCATTGACTCATAACGCTCGCTCTTGCAGTGGTCAGACTTTTTCAACACGTTGTCGTGATGGCTGAACTCGACCCTGCTGTGCCGGATCGAGGAAAGGACAGAGTCCTAGCAATGGCTGCCTATGATATTTCGGTTGTGATGGAGCAAAACTGAAGACAGTGCGACGCAACGAGCCTCTTCCAGTTAGAGAACGAGACTGTACCTGTCCAAGGCGGAGCCGATCGGAGAATCTGCGGTTAGAAGGCGTAATGAACCGAGAACCAGAATCGGTTTCTCGTCAGTGAACCATCCTGGTCCTGTCCGGTGGCGGTCGGATTGGGATTGTCTCCCAACCGATGCGCCCAAGTGGCATCGAGGGTAATTCCCAGGGGAGCGCGCCAGCTCAACGTGAGTCCGCCACCTTTTAAGGAATACGACTGGCCGCTATTGGCAGGATTTGAAACCCAACCCGCGTCGAAAAATCCGGCAAGCCCTACGCCCCATGGCAGAGAACCTCGCAGCTCACCAGTGGCTAGCCACCCAGTCGATCCACTGGCCTCGTTCACCGGATAGGCCCGCAGACCTTGAGGACCGCCGAGATAAAACTTCTCCGCGGAATCCATGGTGCTGAAGGCCTTCTGCCCTGTAAATGCTCCGAAAATCGAGAGCCCCGAAATCATCTGTTGTTGGCGGCTGACATACCATCGTATTTTTGAGAAGGTTCCCGCGATACCAGAATTTTCTCCCACATCGTGCGCGCCTTGGCCAACCTCGCCAACAATCAGGTTGAGACTGCCGAACGTTGCGCCGGAAGTCCCGAGCAGTTCTTCAAACCAGTTTCCTGCGAACCCGACGGTACCTTCGTTGATGCGGTAATTCGACCGAGTTACATTCAGCGCCTGATTGTTGAAACGCCGGTAGTCGTAATTCATGAGCCATTGCAGGTTGTAGTTTCGCGCCCGAATCAACGGATAGAGCGCGCCGATCCCCACGCTTTGCGCATCGCCGTTGACATTCAGCGCAGTGAACTCCGGTGTAATGAGCCGGTACGACAACCATGAGGCATTGACTCCGATTTGCCACCCATCGTACCCGACCGGGCGTGTATACCCCACTCTGCCGTATTGGCTTCCTTCGGAAAACACGCCGGTCAGGCTCAGTCGGTCGCCTCGCTTGAACGGACTTTCCACCCGCACTTCCGCGATGCCTTGCATGGCCCCGGTCGCGCGCTGTCCGCCATTGTTGACGATCAAGTCTCCTTGCAGCGGCGGATCGTCCTTGGCGGTGACCAGCACGTTGGTCTGGCCCAATCGTTCACCGGGCGCCAATGCTCCGGAAGACTGCACTCCCACCAAATCGTCGGCCAGCAGCAATCCTCGATCCAACGCCTTCGTGCTCAACGGCTCGTCTGAGTGAAGCTGCTCTCGGACCATGCCGAGAACATGTTCCGGCTTAACTCTCGTCGGAGGCATCCCTTCGAGCGATACTTCTCCGACCATCGCCTCGATAATGTTGATGAGGATGTTCCCGCCGGTTACATCCTGCTGAGGAAGATACGTCCGCACGATCCACCCGCGTTGACGGTAATGTTCAGCAACCACGGCGGCGGCTCGTTGCAGCAACACGAGATCGACCTGTCGGTCGGCATAGGAAGCCACGACTTGCCGTAGTTCTTCCTCCGGCACCAACGTATTCCCTTCAAACCGATAGCCAGAAACAAAAACAGTCACCGCGCCTTCGGCTGGCTCATTGGGCGATGTCCCTGGCGCAGGGGTTGGCGCTTGGCCCGGCACAGACTCCCGTCGTTCCTGTTCTATTTGGCGTTGTTCTCGCTGCTGAAGCACCCCGGCATCTGGAATCGTTTGCCCGAATGAAGCCGCCGCCATAAGCGCAAAGACACTCACTCCCACCGGAAGCACCGCCATTGCAACGACGAATCGTCGGATAAAATTATCGCTCCTCACTACTCCACTCATTTCCTGTGACAATCTGATCCTACTAGCCCTGAGCCGAAGACTTGTTTGGGCATATCTCGCGCCATCTGTATTTGTTAGCGCTCTTTGTATAATGTCGGTATCTATTCGTTTCACTTGAGCGAAGGAATCCATTCTCGCCACATCGTATTTATCTAACGAACTGTAAATATGGAGAAAACCGTTCGACTTGAACGAAACAGGTTCACGCTTACGGAAATGGGTGAGGGTAAGCAAGCAGGCACTTGCGCGAGAGATGAACTCTCATCCCTGCGCCTAGGGAGAATGGCAACGGCTCCACTCGAAACCGCTGCAGGCAGTCGAGAGCTGATTCAGAAAGTGGGCTAAGAAGGAAAAGAAATCGAGATCCGCTGAAGCCTCAGCGGCATAGATATGCGACCGGTTTGCCGGATCGTGGTGGTCGGGGCGAGAGGATTTGAACCTCCGACATCCTGCTCCCAAAGCAGGCGCGCTACCGGGCTGCGCTACGCCCCGACGATAGTCTCAGACTGCCGCGCACGAAGAAGTTCCTTGGCTTGCAGAAACGCCTTGGCGCGATGACTAATGCGATTCTTCTGCTCAGCAGAGATTTCAGCTAATGTGGCTCCAAGTTCCGGCACATAAAAAACAGAGTCATAGCCAAATCCGCGAGCTCCGGCTGGAGCGTCCGTAATATATCCTGATAGCGAACCAGATGCCACTTGGACCGGTTCGCCAGGCACCACAATGGCCGCAATGGTGATAAATCGAGCGGTACGCCGCTCGCGAGGCACTCCGGCAAGCTCTCGAATCAACTTCCTGCAATTATCCTCGTAGGTGGCGTCTTCTCCAGCATAGCGGGCAGCATGCACGCCAGGGCGTCCCCCCAACGCATCAACCTCCAGCCCGGTATCGTCGGCCACCGCCGCAAGACCGGTTGCCCGCGAAATCTCCGTGACTTTCTTCACGGCATTGGCCTCGCAGGTCAGCCCGTCTTCTTCCACTTCCGGCGCCTCAGGGAAATCCGCCAAGGTGCGAATGCGGATGCCCAGATCGCCGAGCAAAGCCATCAGCTCTTCGCCCTTGTGCCGATTCCGAGTCGCCAATACGATCTCCGTTATCACCATATTCTGCTAATCCAGCGACCCGATCAGCTCTTTTTGAATGGCAGTAAGCCGTTGAATTGCCTGCCAGCCGAGATTCAAGAACTCGTCCATATCATGCTTGGCAAACGGCGTCTTTTCCGCAGTCCCTTGAACTTCAACATACTGGCCGCGGCCGGTCATGACCAAATTCATATCGACTTCCGCCATCGAATCTTCGGTATAGGCCAAGTCGACCATCACTTCCCCGCCCACTTTGCCCACACTAATCGCCGCTAGATAATCGGTCAGCGGAAGACGCTTGATCAAATCCTTCTTTTTCAACACAGCACAGGCATCGGCCAACGCAATGAACGCGCCGGTAATCGACGCCGTTCTGGTTCCCCCGTCGGCCTGAATGACATCGCAGTCGATCCAAATGCTCCGCTCTCCAAGCTGTGTCATATCGGTCACGGATCGCAATGCTCGACCAACCAGCCGCTGGATTTCGAGCGTTCGCCCCCCCTGCTTTCCTTTGACAGCTTCCCGAGAAGTCCGGTCATGAGTCGCGCGCGGGAGCATGGAATATTCGGCCGTGACCCACCCACTTCCTTTGCCTTTCAGAAACGGAGGCACTTTCTCCTCTATCGAGGCCGTACAAATGACCTTGGTATCCCCCATTTCAATAAGGACAGATCCTTCAGCATGCTTGGTGAAATTTCTCGTGACTTTGACCGGCCGATGCTGATCCTTGCGTCGCCCGTCGAATCGAACTAGTCCAGCTACCGCACTCATCGCATACTCCCCTTCCCGTCATCAAAAAGTAAGGTTGGAATTATAGTCGAGCCCTGCCCAAAGCGCAAACCAGCATGCATCGACCATTCCCAATCAATCTCTACTCTGCCTCTACCGCCACAAGGCCCTCTAGAAGGTTCTCGAATTGTACGAAATACGTCTATGCAGTAGACACATTCTGTACAAATTGCTGTTGAGTCAACCGCTGTCTCCTCGGCACACACCAAAAGGATGATTCCGCTTAAAAGACACGAACAGCTTGCTGGTAAAGACATTTCATCCGGCGCTTAGTCCAATGAATCATAGCTTGCAGAAAGCTAACCCATTCGGCGCATCGACACCATCGATTGGCATAAAAGGTGCAGATTCCCTAATTGTTCATTCGATTCTCAAGAGTCCACAAAACAAGCCGATAATGATTCGACACAACACCTGTCTCTCAACGTAGATCTCACAATTACTCCATGCCTACTTCGCCTGATCGAGACACACAACAAGCCCTCCTTGAAAACCGGAATATTCTGGTCGTCGACGATGAAGAAGCGATTCGCCGTCTGCTGGGCTATATGCTTCAAACCCATGGCTATACCGTCACACTTGCCGCCGACGCGCGTGAGGCTCGGCAACGGATGGATGAACAACCCTTCGCCTTACTGTTGTGCGACGTGAACATGCCGGGAGAGTCCGGCATGGATCTCGTCCGGAATCTACTCGCGGACCGTCCACATATTGCTGCCATCATGGTTACCGGGCTCGATAGCTCTGTGCTGGCCAACGCGGCTCTCGATATGGGAGCGTTTGGGTACATCGTCAAACCCTTCGAATCGAATGAAGTGCTCATCGATGTCGCCAATGCCTTGCGCCGGCGCCGACTGGAAATGGAAAACCGCTTACATCGGGATAATCTTGAAGAAATCGTCCGGACCAGAACGATGGCGTTGCAGCAAGCCCTTGAATGGTTGGAGCGCAGCGAGAAAGAACTCCGGCTCTCCCGGAAAGAAACCATCGAACGATTGGCTATTGCCGCTGAGTTTCGTGACTGCTCGACTGCTCAGCATATTCAGCGCATGAGCCATTATTGTGAATTACTGGCGCGCAAGGCTGGCCTGGCCCCAGAGCGGATCGACCTGATTCGCACCGCAAGCCCGATGCATGACATCGGAAAAATCGGCACTCCCGACCATGTGCTGCTCAAGCCGGGAAAGTTTACGGCCGCTGAATTCGACGTCATCTCCCAACATGCCGAAATCGGCTATAAGATTCTCGCTGGATCCGACTCCGAACTCCTGAAAGTCGCTGCGATCATTGCCTGGACCCATCACGAACGGTATGACGGAACCGGATATCCCCGCAAACTGAAAGGCGAGGAGATTCCCATCGAAGGGCGCATTGCCTCTATCGCCGATAACTTCGATGCCTTGACCACCGCACGAGTTTACAAACCGGCTTTTGACTTCGAACATGCTCGCGATTTGATGGTGAAAGAGCGCGGCAAGCATTTCGATCCCGACTTGCTCGATCTGTTTCTCTCTAGCCCCGAAGATCTTCGCGGGATCCACGAACAATACGCCGATCACTCCCGGCAAGACTCCACTGCCGCTTAGCGCATTCTTTGCAATTCGTTGACCAGGTTTTCCCTCACCGATATACTTTTTTCACTTCAACACATATCCGACACCTCGTTTACGTTCGAGGATTCAGACCGACTACGACGATGAAAGGGTTGCCATCCATGGTTAAGAAATCGACTGCGATCCACCCACGCACGACAAGCCGAAATTGGATCGCCTATCTTTGCGAAGCGCTGGTCGCCTCCGGCCTCATGCCAACCTGGGAAGCCGCAACCTATCTGACAGAAAACCTATTTGGCGAAAAACCAAACCCACGACTCTTAGGCCCTTCCAACGCCCATGAAGTCACTGCACAGTTTCTGCACCGACTCTACGAACCCATTGCTGAAGCGGCATTGCGAGACAGCCATCTTCCGGCATCGGAGAAAATCCATGTCTTCACCGATATTAGCTTGACAGGAAACTCTGGCGTCCTAGTCGTCCATCTCTCTACGACCGATCGAACCCAACGCCTCTTGTTACTCGATCCCGTAAAAGCATGGGATCTCGTGTTTGCCGAAGCGGAGTCGTTCAACGCCTGGTCTGAAGCTCGCTATCGATCGATTTTCCAGGCACTCCAAACCGTCCGCCACCAGCACACAACAGACGATAGGCTTGAGGCTGCCGTCTAGCCTCAGATCCCGCCCTATCGCTTACGCGTTGGATGCGCCTCAGTAGGAGTTTTGATTTCAACCCGGGCGGTTGCTACGCGGATTCGTAGTTGAGATTTGGCGACAGCCAGCGCTCGACTGTGCGCAGGTCCATCTCCTTCCGGCGAGCGTAGTCTTCGACTTGATCCTTCCCAATCTTTCCCACAGCAAAGTATTTCGCTTCCGGATGAGCGAAATAGAAACCACTCACCGCCGCCGCCGGCAGCATGGCGAAGCTTTCCGTCAATGTCATGCCGGCGCTCCGCTCGACTTGCAGAAGATCGAATAACAGCCGCTTTTCAGTATGGTCCGGGCAGGCCGGATAGCCTGGCGCAGGACGAATGCCTCGATACTTTTCACGGATCAGTTCTTCAAGCGACAAGACCTCCTGCTTTCCATAACCCCATTCGTCGCGAACCCGTTTGTGAAGAAATTCCGCGAAGGCTTCTGCCAGACGATCGGCCAAGGCTTTCGCCATAATAGAATTGTAGTCGTCATGATCTTGGTCGAAGCGTCTGCAGAGCTCATCCAGACCGATGCCCGCCGTCACCGCAAAGGCTCCGAGATGATCCTTCCGGCCGGAATCGTCCGGCGCCACATAGTCAGCCAACGCGAGGTTGGGCTGGCCTTGAGGTTTTTCCGATTGCTGCCGCAGCATATGAATCGTCGTAATTTTCTCTGTGCGAGCAGCATCGCGAAAGAGTGCGATATCGTCTCCCACACTCGCGGCGGCAAAGAACCCGTACACCCCCTTGGCCGTCAATAATTTCTTCTGGAGAATCTCATCCAGCAATCGACGCGCATCGTCGTACAGCTCCTTCGCCTTCGAGCCAACTGTGGCGTCGTCAAAAATCGCGGGATAACGTCCCTTGAGCTCCCAGGTATGAAAGAACGGCGACCAATCGATGAAAGGCACCAGCTCGTCCAATGGTTGATCGAGGATCGTCCGCACACCCAGGAATGACGGCACGGGAATCTCGGCGGTTGCCCAGTCAGTCACGAGCTGGTTGGCGCGCGCATTCGCGATCGACAGAACAGGCTTGGCTCCACGATCGTGATGCGCCCGCCTCATCCGCTCGTAATCGTCCCGCACTTGCTGCACAAACCCCGGCTTCTGCGAGGGACTAATCAAACTGCCTACCACACCCACCGCCCGTGAGGCGTCCAGCACATGGACTACCGACGGCGCATAGGACGGAGCAATTTTCACCGCTGTATGGGCCTTGCTAGTCGTCGCACCGCCAATGAGCAACGGCACGGTCAATCCTTCACGAGTCATTTCCTTGGCGACATGCACCATTTCATCCAGCGACGGCGTAATGAGACCACTCAATCCGATCACATCGACCTTGAGCTCTTTCGCGGTCGCCAAAATCTTTTCGCATGGCACCATCACACCAAGATCGACCACCTCATAATTATTGCACCCCAACACCACGCCGACGATGTTCTTGCCGATGTCATGCACGTCGCCTTTCACGGTGGCGAGCAAGATTTTTCCCTGCGCCTGATACCCACCCACCCGCTTCTTCTCTTCTTCCATGAAGGGCATGAGATAGGCCACGGACTTTTTCATGACCCGGGCGCTCTTTACCACTTGAGGAAGAAACATCTTGCCAGAGCCGAACAAATCGCCGACGATATTCATTCCGGCCATCAGCGGTCCCTCAATGACGGACAACGGCTTCGGATATTTCTGCCGCGCCTCTTCCGTATCCTGATCGATATAATCCGTAATGCCTTTGACCAACGCATGCGAAAGCCGTTCTTCGACCGTCCCCTTGCGCCACTCATCGTCTTTGACGACGGCTTTTCCCTTTTGCTTGACCGTTTCGGCAAAATTCACGAGCCGCTCGGTGGCATCAGGCCGCCGGTTCAATAACACATCTTCAACCAGTTCGAGCAGGTCCTTGGGAATCTCTTCGTACACTGCCAACTGGCCCGCATTGACGATCCCCATATCGAGGCCGGCCTTAATGGCATGATAGAGAAACGCCGCATGCATCGCTTCACGAACCACGTTGTTCCCACGAAACGAGAACGAAATGTTGCTGATGCCGCCGCTGACCTTGGCGCCAGGCAAATGCTGCTTAATCCAGCGGGTCGCCTCGATGAAATTGACGGCATAGTTGTTGTGCTCTTCGATGCCGGTCGCAACAGTCAGAATATTCGGGTCAAAGATGATATCGGTCGCAGGCAAGCCCACCCGTTCCATTAAAATCTTATAGGAGCGCGCGCAAATTTCTTTCTTCCGCTCCAATGTGTCGGCCTGCCCCTGCTCATCGAATGCCATGACGACGACGGCGGCTCCGTATCGATGGACCAGGGTCGCTTGATCGATAAATTTCTGTTCGCCCTCTTTGAGACTGATGCTGTTGACGATAGCCTTGCCTTGAATATTTCTCAGACCGGTCTCCAGCACCTCCCACTTGGAGCTATCGACCATGATCGGCACTTTGCAAATATCCGGTTCCGAGGCAATGAGGCGGAGAAACTTCTCCATTGCCGCCTTGGAATCCAGCATGCCTTCATCCATGTTGATATCAATGATCTGCGCGCCGCCTTCGACTTGTTGCCGCGCCACAGACAACGCGGCTTCATAGTCGCCGGCTAAAATCAGCTTTGAAAAAGCCGGCGAACCGGTCACGTTGGTCCGCTCACCGACATTCACAAAGTTCGAATCTGGCCGCAGCGTAACGGCTTCAAGCCCACTCAAGCGGGTATAGGGCGCGACAGTTGGAATCGGTCGTGGCGTGAGGCCGCGCACAGCTTCGGCAATCTTTCTGATATGGTCCGGTGTGGTCCCGCAACAGCCGCCCACAATATTGAGCCAGCCGTTCTGTGCCCAGTCCCGCAGCTGCGGCGCCAGCGTCTCCGGCGTTTCCGGAAATCCCGTGGGCAGTAACGGATTGGGCAATCCGGCGTTCGGATGCGAACTAATAAAGGTCGGCGCGATCTGCGACAACTCCTCGATCAGCGGGCGCATTTCCTTCGGTCCCAGCGCGCAATTCATCCCCACGCTCAGCAACGGCACATGCGAGATCGAATTCCAGAACGCTTCCACTGTTTGGCCTGTCACGCCACGATTGCTGCCGGCTTGAATGAATGTCACCGAGGCCATGACCGGCACGCGCCGTCCGCCGTGATCGAATACTTGCTGAATGGCAAAGAACGCCGCCTTGGCATTGAGGGTGTCGAAGATTGTTTCGACGAGCAGAAGATCGGCCCCGCCATCGAGAAGGCCGCGAACCTGATCGCTATAAGCCGCCACCAATTCTTCATACGTGGTTCCCCGGGCGGCCGAGTTGTTAACATCCGTCGAAATGGACGACGTCTTTGTCGTCGGCCCAATGGCGCCAGCCACAAAACATTGCCGACTGGGTTGAGCCGCTTGAACGGCGAGAACCGCCCGCTTGGCGCATTCCGCCCCGGCTTTCGACAGCTCGTAGCCCAGGGTCTCCATGTGATAGTCGGCTAAAGAGATTGCCTGCGAGTTGAACGTATTCGTTTCGACGATGTCGGCACCGGCTTCGAGATACTGTCGATGGATGTCCTCAATAACGGCCGGCTGCGTGATATTCAGCAAATCGTTGTGACCCTTGAGGTCCTGCGTCCAGTCCTTGAACCGCTCACCGCGAAACGCCGCCTCATCCAGTTTCCGTTGCTGAATCATCGTTCCCATCGCCCCATCGAGGATGAGAATTCGGCTTTTGAGAAGCAGTTCAATTGGCGTCTGTGAAGAATTACTCACTGGCAAACGTCTCCTGTCGTGATTTTTCAAGAATGCCATGATACTGGAAGGGGTTCCGACCGGCAAGACGCGGCACTTTCTTGACAGACCTTCTACCCTGCCGATACGATGCCGGCATCGTACGGAGGACGCCATTGCCGACTCGACGAGCTCAGCACAACCCCGCGTGGCTGTTCCTCTTGGGGTTTCTGCTCTGTGTTCCTCACAGCCTTGCAGCCGCGCCGTATTTTGAAGACGGCTTCCTCGGGCTTACACAAAAAGAGCTCCACGAGCGTCTAGGCATGCCTCAGGCCGTGCGCGACAGAAAGTCTGCCCTCCGGGTCTTCACCTACTACCCTATCACGGACTGGCAGAAATACTTCAGCAAGCTGGTCTCGCCGGAGAACGGCGAAGACGTCTATATCTTCACCCGGAACGGCATCGACATCCGGTATTCCTTCGCCTACGTCGTCGACCCCAACGATATGAGCGAGACCCGCCCCCTCTTTGTGCGGCTAGTGGATATTGAATTTTCACCGCCGGTTCCCATTGCCCAAGTCCCGTCGCTGGTGCCAGAATTTATCCCCTCCCGAGACTCCAAAGCCCCGGCATTCCGCTCCAATATCTGGGTGCTCATTTTTAAAGGGCTTCCATCGGACGCCGCGCGTTTCTTAATTAAGGAAAAGGGAAAGGAGCAGCTGGATTGGACGCTGACCTATCAGCTTTTTTCACTTCAGGGTTTGCCAGACCGCCTGACGGCAACCGCGACGATCGACCGGATGGAGATCAGCACCCAAAGCCTCCAGTTAGTGACGCAGCGTCAGCGTCACACCCACGAGGCCATCATGAATCCCTACTCGCCTGAATTCGCAGAACGGATGGCTCCTTCACCTACGACGCAACCTAAGAAAATTCCAGTGCCCCACTACGCTGAATAAAGCCCTGCCTAGGGTGCCGCCTGCTTGAGGCGGTCCTGCTGCGCCTGTCCCACTGCAGCCGCTTTTCCCTTCATCGCAGTCATCGGCCCATCGTCACTAACATAGAGAAGTATTGGCGTCGCCACACCGAGCGTGACGAGGAGACAGAGCCCCAACAGACGCATCAGCTGGCTCTTGCTGAGATACATCATAAGCAACAGAACAACCGCCGCCGCGCCGGCATAGTTCAAGATCTTGGACTGCGATGCATGCATATTCGTCGGTTGCGGTTGCGATGACACCGCCGTAGCTTTGGGAGACGTGGAGGGAAGCGCCACATTGAAGCCCTGCAACCACTCCGTCGCTTTCTGCTTGAATGGCGCGATTACGGACTTCGCTGAATCCAAGGCTGACGCAGGACGCTCCTGAGGCGTTGCCTGCTCATGCGTCTTCACTTTCTCCCGGTACTTCTCCGGAATATTTTCCATCGAATCGCTAAACCGTGGATTCCCTTGTTCGTCGATGTAGGAATAAATCGTCGTCGTCTGAGCCTGGAGTGGCAGCAGCAACGGTCCTGCTAATAACAAGCCGACTAGCATGAGCCAGCCCAACCTCGGCCGCATCGATCCGAGTAGAGAGATAGTTCGTTTCATCGTGACCTCATCCATCCCCTGTAGTCCGACTATAACTGTCATGATCTCGGCCTGGGATACCCACTGAATTATCCTGAGATCCTGCCCTGTTAGCTTGACTCACCCCACCCCCCTTAGTTAGCATGCGCGATCTCATTCAGAAAGCAATTACGACTATGGAACAGACCCCTTCTACCCCCGAACAAATCTCCGTCCACCAGGAGGAGCCATCGTTTATTCGACGTCCCCTCGTCAGAAAAATTATCTATGCAGGACTGATTCTCGCGTTCCTGATGATGGTCGTCGTCCCTCTTGCCGTTCAGTTGAGAGATCCTGACTTTCAGAAACATATCGAGCAACACCGGGTGATGGCCGGCATGTCAAAAGACCAGGTCCTCAAAGCCTGGGGAGGACCGCAAACGATCAATACCTCCTTCACGAAAGAAGGCTTGCGTCGTGAGGAATGGATTTTCGAAGATTGGATCAGTACCGCCGAGGTGAAACACCGCTATCTCTATTTCGAGGAAGGCCTGCTGATCGGTGGGTGGTATGAAGGATCCGGAGAACGCAAGCCAACCGACTTGCCGGTGGATTCGCCCCATCCAAAGATTCCACGATAACCGGAGCGCGCCCCCCGCACACCGCCACCCTGTATCTCGCTAGGACGATGGCGAGACTTCTCGAATCGGCAGCCGCAACCGGCTGATCAGTGTCGTCGCCCGCTCCCATTGGGATTCATCCACCATCACCTGACAGCACAAGTCGAAAACACCCGGATAGAGGCTGCTCACGTGCTCATCTTGGAATAAACAGACAATCCCGTTGGCCTCACACAGACTCTTGATGAACCCGAGTTCTCCGACATCCTGCGCTGTCGTCAGATACCGCATACCCATAGAGGATTACCGTTCCTTTTTACAAGGAAACAGGCGCTAGGGCGTTTCCCTGATTTGAACACGGCGCTCGCGTCCGCCGCCGGAAACCGTTAACACACGCTTCCATTCACGAATCTGATAGACCGCCCAGGCATTCGGCTGACCTTTGTAAAAGGCTGTCGCATCTTCACCCGTGGCGTTGAGAAAAATGGGTTCTGTAAACCCTTCTTCCAGCACATAGTCCAACAGACATTCCGTCGAAAAGCCAGGCCCCTGCAACGCGACATCGGCTAAGAGAGTCAGGATCTCATCGGGATTTTGAATCGTAATCGGAGTCATTATGATCCTTTCACAGTCTCAAGATTCTAACGAGGCGGCCTTCAAGAAGGCAAGACCAAGCTGTCGATGCAGGCCGACCATAGATCTTCTACTAATTGGATATTCTTCCAGCATTGTTTATACAATGGCCTCGGATCTCACCGCGACCAGAGCGAAGCCTGTGCACACAGCTCTTCTATTCCGGTGAAACATCTATGTACCTTGGTAACAAGTGACCATCCAGAAACGCAGCCAACCAAGCAGACCCCTGGGCATCGCATGATCCGCTCTTGGCTCATACTACTGACAACGTGGATATGCACGATATCCACCCCACTCATGTCCCACGCCTCAGTTACTTTCTATGTCTCACCGACCGGCAATGACAGAAATCCAGGAACCGAAACTGCCCCGTTTCAATCCATCGCACGCGCACAAACTGCCGTACGCCCCCTCACCGCCTCGATGACCAGTGATATCACAGTCATCCTGAGAGGCGGCGTATACCAGCTTGCTGACACAGTACAATTTGACCATCGCGACTCAGGAATGAACGGTTTTCAGGTTATCTACCAGTCTCACCCCAGAGAGCGTGCTGCCCTAAGCGGCGGACGCCAAATTACTGGTTGGGCCACGACACAGAATGGACTCTTTCGGGCCAACGCCGGGCCCAACCGATTTCGGCAACTCTATGTAAACGGCGTGCGCGCCACAAGGGCTCGTACGCCGAATGCGCCGGACTTTCTCCGATTGCTTCGATGGGACGAAGGCACCCGACGAATTGCCATTGCTCCAAACTCTATCGCTTCATGGGCTAATCTCCCGTCAGTTGAAATGGTCATTCTCAAACAATGGACACAAGATACTCTTCGCGTGGAATCTTTCTTTGAACGACAACATGAACTCTTCGTCCAACCTCACGAGCCTGACCGGACCAAGGCTTTCCTTGGGCACCTCTACCTCCGTCTCGAGGCACAAAGTTATTTCTTCGAGAACGCTCTTGATTTTCTCGACTCCCCAGGCGAATGGTATTTGCACTCCCCCACGGAAGACGTCTTCTACCTGCCGCGTGAAACCGAGAATCTATCCCAAGCAACCGTCATCGCCCCACACCTAGAACAGCTCCTCGACGTGCGCGGGACGGCGGGAAAGCCCGTCCATCATCTGGCCTTCATAGGGCTCACGTTTGAATATGCCGGCTGGATGGAACCAACTGAGGAAGGCTTTGTTGTGAGCCAGGCCGATGCGATTTACCGGGGAACACCCATCTCATCAGGACGAGTCGGAACCGCAATCAACTTTACACATGTCCATCATCTCCGATTTGAGCGGAACATGATTCAGCATCATGGCGGAACAGGCGTGGCTTTTCACACTGGAATCATCGATGCTCAGGTGGTTGGCAACCGGTTCAGGGATCTGTCTGGAAGTGGGATCGTCGTTGACAGTCTCTTGGACACTCACCCCCTCGATCCTCGACTTGTCTGCCAGGATATTCTCATCGAGAACAACCTGATTACAGACATAGGACTCGATTACCGCTCCAGCGTTGGGATCTTTGCTGGCTTCGTCTCCAATACCCGCATACAACACAACGATATCCATAACACCCCCTACACTGGAATCAGCGTTGGGTGGGGCTGGACGAATGCGGATACCGCGCTCGGTCAAAACCGCATCATCGGAAATCGCATCTCCCGAGCCATGACCACCATGGCCGACGGCGCCGGAATTTATACCTTGTCAAAGCAGCCTGGCACCATTATTCAAGACAACTACATATTCGATCTCCTTCGATCACCTTGGGCTGGAAATGCGCCGATCTCGGCAATCTACCTCGATGAGGGAAGCACCGGGATTACAATTACAAACAATGCTCTCGAACGTGTGCCTCTAGGCATCTTTTTCCATCGCGCTTCAGAGAATACCATCGTGAATACCGCAGGACCCTATGAAGAGCGTAATGGATCGCGAGATAATATCTTTCATCTCGAACCAAGCCACTCACTCGATGACGTCAGATTACGCGCCGGCCTTGAGCCTTCTTTCAAAGACCTGTATGCACGGGACTAGAGGCAATTTCTTAAAAACTTACAGCGCTGCCCGGCCGCCATTCCGCACATCGTCGCCAGAACGAATCGAACAAGGATTTGCACTTTCCGATTCTCCTCTTTACACTCACACCTGAGTAAAGATGCTGCTGCTTTTGTCGCAATGTGCTCTTGGCCGCCAGACACCGCCAGCCACTGGTCTACTCACAGACCTAAACAATACCGCCAGACCATGCAGTTGGCCTCCGTAGAAAGCCATGGCTCGTCTTCTGCCGTAGCATGACCTCCGATAGGACGAGCCAGGGGGAGCAAGAGTTTCAATAACAATTGGATTCACGCCGCTCTACAGAATCTGACGGTTCTTGCGAGACGGCCTTCAAGAAAGCAAGGTACGATGGCCGCACGACTGACACACGCCCGCTTCCTCGACGCATTGCTCAAAGTCATGGATGGCAAACACCATTGGGCCTGGGATCACTTCGCCACCGGACGATTGACCAAAGAACAGCTTAAGATTCATTTCCAGCAAGAATACTTCGTGTACGTCCGCGACTTTCCCGTCTTTCTTGCCAGGATTCATGGACACAACCCACCGCCGTCCGTTCGCCGCATGCTGGCGGAAAACATCTATGAAGAAGATACCGGAGGCCTCTCGCTCGGCAAATCTCATCCGGAACTCTTTCTCACAATGATGGAAGGACTAGGGTTCTCCGCGAAAGATTTCGAACGGGTCCGCCCCTTGCCCGCAAGCCGGGCCTATCGCGCATGGTTAGATCGAGTCTCCACGCAACCGACCTGGGTTTTAGGCGCCGCAGCCCTGACTGTTTTTGTGGAAGGCAGCGTCAAAGACCGGAAAGAACTACAGGAGCCCTCCAAGCCGAAGACGGCAGAGGAAATCGAGACAACCATCAAGAACCATCCTCTCGTCCGTTATCACGGCAACTCCCCAGACTGCATGGATCTCATTCGGGCCCATCAGCTCGTCGAATCAGGCCATCGCCATGATGCGTACGACATGGTCACTCAACATGCTCCATCCGCAACGACGCAACAGGCGATTCTTGGCGCTGTCAAACGCAGCCTGCGGCTCTGGCTGACCTATCGCGATGCCGTCGCCAAGGCCTGCGGTATCAAGAAGCCATAATGGCATCGCTGCTGAGAGGCATTCTCCACACGCTCCTGATCGCCAGCGCAATTCTTCCATCAGTTGGAGCCGGGCCTGCCATCGATATGGCATTGATCCCCGCCGGTGAATATCGCATGGGCGCCGCGGAAGGCAGCGGTGGCCTGGCCGACGAACGACCCGAGCGGCTGGTCTTCCTTCACGCCTTCTTCCTCGATCGATTCGAAGTGACCAATCAGGACTATGCCGCCTTCGTCCAATCGACCGGCCACCGGCCGCCGGAAAATAATAATCCAGCCTCGACAATCTGGAATGGCGCCACCTATCCACCCACCATCGCCACACATCCCGTGGTGAATGTAAGCTGGGACGATGCCGTGGCCTATTGCCGGTGGTCCGGCAAGCGCCTGCCCACCGAAGCCGAATGGGAAAAAGCCGCGCGAGGAACCGACGGACGCCGCTACCCCTGGGGCAATGACTGGAATTGGGACAACGCCAACAGTGCCAGCTATTGGGCCGAGCGAACGGTTGAGTTTCAAAGCGGCGCCGAGTGGGAGGACTTCTGGATCAAAGGCGACGGCGCCAGGCTGGCCAAGGAGAACGGCATCAAGGGAGAAGTGCTGACCCTACCCGTAGGAAGCTTCCTTGACGGAACCAGCCCATACGGTATCCATGACCTCGCCGGGAACGCCGCCGAATGGGTGCAGGATTGGTATGATCCGAACTACTACCGATCGGCTCCACTCAACGACCCGATCGGGCCTGAGCGAGGCGCTATTAAATCCATGCGAGGCGGATCCTGGCTGAAGCCTGCAATTAGTTTACGGACCAGCGATCGAGACTGGGGAATCATGGACAGCCGCCCGAGCGGCACTGGGTTTCGCTGTGCGAAAGATAGCTTCTGATGGCGACACCGTCATTGCCGTCGTATTCATCACGGTGGAGCAATAGCAAACACCCACCGCCGTCATCTTCTAATTGCCACTGCTATACAAACAGCCCGGCAGGCGTATGAACATGACCAGGCAAGACAGCGCTGAGATCCGAGGCACTCGCGCCAAAATGCCTGACGAGCACATCAGCAAAAATATCCCTGAACTCGACCGTCGGCCTGATGTACCGTCCTTCGTCGAGATTCGTATCTATTAATGAGCTGGGCCAGCCTGCAGCGCCCTCATAGACCCCACCCCTCACAGATCCACCGACCAAAAACCAGGCCGAGGCCTTTCCATGGTCCGTTCCTCCACTCGCATTTTGCCTGGCCGTGCGACCGAATTCTGTGCAGGTCATCACCACCACATTATTCATCAGTGGCCCCAGATCATCGACAAAGGCCCGGATGCCTCCGGCAAAATCCGCAAGCCGTCCGGCTTGGCGATTGGCTGCCGCGCCACCCGCCCCTTGATCGTCATGCGTATCCCACCCGCTGATATCCACAGTGGCCACCTCAAGCCCAAGGCCCGAACGAATGATATGGGCCAGATCCCGCATTTCACGTCCGAACGTGCTGTTGGGATACGTAGCACCGTTTTGCGGAGCCGCGGCGCCGATTCCCTCGATGGCAGCGACCCGGTTCATGAATTCTGGCCCCAATGCATGCACCGCTGACCGAGCCGGGTTCGTAGTACTCGATGCCGGATCTTGCGCATACATGGCACGGAGATTCGCTTCCAAGGCAGCTTTGGACGACCCAAGGCGGGCAAAACTGAACGACGCCACGTCAGTCAGTGAAGGAACTACCACCGTCCCGCGCAAAGACTTTGCGACATCATCGCCGATCGCAGCGGCTCGAATCGTGGAAATCCCTGCGGCCGGCACTGCCGCTAGATATCGATTCAACCAACCGTCCCGTTGCTCTGGGAAGCCATGTTCAATGGTGTCCTGGTCCGTAAAATGCGATAGCGTATTTCCCGCAAACCCTGCCGCCGGCAAGATCGCTAGCCGATTGCTGGTATAGAGCCCGTGCAAGGGAAGGATAGACGGATGCATCGCAAACCCTGTCCCTGCCAAATCAAGCCCCGACCCGTCGCCGGACCCCGGCGGCAGAATGCCGATGCCGCCGCTGGTCGATCGAGGACGCAGAACATAGTACTGCGGATCCGAATAGGGCACGATGGTATTCAAGCCGTCATTGCCACCGCGTTGAAAGACAACCACTAACGTTTTGCCCGCATTGTCCGCGGCATGCGCCCGGCTCTTGAACAGCATCTCTAAAGAAAACATGTTGGCAGCCAATGCGGTGGCAGCCAATCCCACAGCTCGCTTCAAGACCGTCCGACGCGAGACCTGTTGAAACGCCGACGAGCAGCAATGACAGTGGCCCATAGTATTTCCTCTCAATGATCGTCCCACTATTGATAGAGATAGCGCGGATTTGCAAGCATGCTCGCCAGCGTCCGGTCGAGCGCCGCTTCGGTGCTGGGGTTGTCCAAATTGAAGGTTCCGCCGCCACTGCGCAACGTCGTCAGATAAATTTGATACTCGGTGGCCGTGGCCACTCGGTCATTCGTGAGGTTCAGGAGAAATCCCAAGACCTCTGCCTCCGTCCTCAAACCAAGGCCCTTTAGCCACAGACGAATCAGCCCGCCGCTCGTATCCGATCCAAATCGGATGGTCGAGCCGAACCCTGACATGGTGGCTTCGTACGCCATCGCCGTTTCGTGAAACAAGACATAGGTGTTCAGCCAATGCTCGGAATTTTCTTTATATCCGGTCGGTGGAGGCATTTCGAACAATCCCTGCCCGGCCGCCGTCAGCCGCCGACGGATAGGATCATGTGATGACCAGACCCCAAGGTTTCGATAAAGCCCGACGGCATACTCCAACGGCGTCTTGACCAAACTTCGATAGTTCGCCACATTGTTGAAATCAGACGACGTGACAATGGCAATCAGCACTTTTCGTATATCACCGCCTGAATCGCTAAATACCGACGCCACTTCCGTGACCAGCGCTGAAGACGGCGTTTCACTCACAAAGTACTCACAGAGTTTTTTCGCCAAATGCCGAGCCGTCGAAGGATGGCTGGCGGCAATTTGCAATACTCGCTCCCCTTCAGTTGGCCCGCTCCCGTCAAATGCGACTGGCTGCCCTAAGACTGTTTTCGCTCCTGGGCTATGCCGCCACGCCACGAATCGAAAACCTGGCGCCGAGCCCGCCGGCACCGTCCAGCCGGTAAATGCCTTGGCGGCCTCGTTGATATCCGTTTGCGTATACCCAGCTGGATGGCCGTGTTCATCCACCCCAAGGGTATGAAGCTCCAAGACCTCACGCGCATAGTTCTCATTCGGATTTTCTTTCTTACTCACATCGGTATTCAGATACACCATCATGGCCGGACTCTTCCCGCTCGCAATCAACAAGTCCACAAACCGTCCATAGGCCAGAGCCCGGAACGCCTCATTCTCGTAAACTTCGTATTGGCCGCGAAAATGCGACCGAAAATCAGTGTTGAAATGGTTGTCCCAAAAATAGGCCATCTTCTCGAGCAACTGACGGCGGCTATACAGCTTCCGAATGAGATCATGGTCCTGCACTTGGTGAAGATCCGGCTTCAAGACAGTCGGCTCAAGATCGTCTTTCTTCCAGCGGCCTTGAGCAGTCATCAGGCGCAAATCTGTATCCGTATCCACAATCGGCGTCGCGATAGGCAACGAGGACGTCGAATGGAGGTTCGTCGGCCAGGGCTGTGCCGGATCAAGGCCAAGTTGCTCCTTCATATATCGAGTAGCCCAATCCCTCGCTTGAGCCGCGGTCATATGAGACACCGCATTGAGTTGATTAGGCGTGCCACCAAAACTCAGGCGGCTCAAGACGTGATAGCCAAACCAGTTTGCCGGCGCGGCTGGAAGCCCCGAGGCTGGAGGATCGAGCGGAGGAGCCGGCATGGCAATCGTCTCAGGAGGAAGCGGTGTAGCAATGATACGCGTGAGTCCTGGAATTCCGGCGGACAGTCGCTGAATATTCTTATTAGATGGTGTTGAGGGTCCTCCGACTACAGAGCTGAGCAACGCACTTGGAGCAACCGCCGCTAGCGCAGCTTGAGGGCTTGATGCGGCAGCAGCCATTATGGTCGAGGTTGTCCCCATACCTGTCATGCTGGTTCCAGCCATCGCAGCCGATCCGGATGAAAAGAAACCAGCTGGCTTCATCCCACCAGAACGTTCTTGCTCAATCGCTTCTCCCGTAGTTTGTGCCGGCACTGTAGACGCCATTGCCGATGCGCGCTGAGGCACAGTAACTGGATTTTTATCGACAACTTTAGCTTTTTTCCTCTTGAAAGGTTTCTGGCCAGACTCAGAGTTTAATACAGGTGCCCCCTCTTCTTTTACATCGGACGAGGTCGGATCGACCGATCGAACAGGTCTGAGCAGCGAGTGTGTCGCTCCAGAAGAAGCGGCTGAAACCGGATGCGCCTCGCTCTCATGCGCGTAGGCGGGAGCTGAGAAAGAGAGCCCCTGCACAGACCAGAGAGAAAGACCTGCAAAGACAGCAATCCAATGAGGTTGCCGCCACATCGATTCAGCAATGTTCGACATCATATCGTTTGTCTCATCCGCACCAAACGCCATGCCCGACCTCCTTCATAAAACCGAGGTCCCAACTCGCGAGGCAGTGGTTGAGCAAAACCAATACCCTATATCTCGTTCATCGCCGCTCGTCTGGTAACCCGTTATGAATCGAGATGTTATCCAGCCACGCTAGCCCCTACTGAAGGAGATTCCCTACAGCTGGTGTACCATAGGCGTCCTCTGATCACGTCCATAATGTGACGCACCCTGGCTGGCCTTCATACAAAGAGAATAGGCCTCTGCGCCCGATGTGAGCTACGTACTTGTGACTAGGACTGGTGAACCGATGCGTTCAATGAGATGAGGAAAACACGAGAGAAGATGTGTGAGGAGCTAACGCGAACGGACGTAATGCACTTCCTCAATATGGACAAAAGGCATGATGAGGCCGAGCCCCTCTTGGTCGTGAGAGAAGTCGTACACGATCGATTCATCCGGAATGAGACGGCCTACCATGATGACGGCAAGTTCGACAATCTTTCCCACGGCAATCTCACCGAGAAGCCGATCCAACGCATTCTCCGGCGGAATCGCGGTGAACTCACCAGGTAGATCGTCAGCCTTGAAACGAACCTGCCCCCACCGGGTAGCCGTAAAGACCGGACCGAGAGCCACTGAAAATCCCTTCTTCTCAGGATCGAAACGAGATAACTCTCCCACCCATCGAAAGGCGATTCGCCGAGCAAGCGCAAGATTCCCGGCACGGCGTTCATCCCGCGCTCGATTCAGTTGAAAGAGGCGGTCGTCATGTCCAGGATCATGATGGCCCTGTCCATGGATGGCGGGCCAGTCAGGAGGAGAGCCATCCAAGGAATCAAGAAATCCTTCGATGGCCGTCGCATCGTCGAGTAACTGAACATCATGAGGTAACGTGGATGCGAATTGAGAGAGCGGCTCGAATCGAATGCGGCCGATCCCCACATCGTCCTGAGCTTCCGCGATGAAACCATGAAGAAGACAGGAGAGGATGAGCAGAACGAGACGTATGGCCATAGCCACAAAGAGTTATCCGAGAGGAGCCTGGGAGAGGGCCTGTGAAAACGCCCGTTCAAGTCCTAGCACAGAAGGATGATCGGCCGGCAACACTCCGGCATCCAGTAGCACCGCCACACGCGGAGCCGGATCGAGCCGGCGGAGGGCGGCTTGAGTCAGCCCCTCGGTCTTCAAGGCTTTCTCATAGGTCCCGAACCAGGCCTCGACCACCACGCGCAATCCGGCATCCCCCGCCTTCATCTTGCCCATCCTCACTTGCTGAAGCAGCTTGATGATTGGATCGGACTGCGCAATGGTGTTCATCGCACGGTGAAGCAATTCTTCCACATCCATGCAGACCGCCTAGTTCGTTGAACAGGAACCAGGCCCGCGCGGATCGCCGCAGCTTCCGCAAGACCCGCCGTTACCGGAGCCAGGTGACGCCCACCCACCGGTCGCGCCGACACCGAATGAGGAAATCTGCTTATCCAGCCTCGTAGCCCGGCATTTCGGGCAAGCGGCTTCATCCGATCGATGGATCAAGAGTTCAAACCGGTGTTTACATTCGGCGCACACATATTCGAAGATAGGCATATGACACGCTCCTTGTTGGAAGCCATTATAAAATCACCTGGGCCAGATCGCAATGCGAGGCGCTATGTATCGTGAAGAACAGTCCTTCACTCTCCGATTCAGCTTGGAGGCCAGCTTTCCGGACGACTACGAGGGAGAGGAGGATCAGCGCGCCTGGACCGGTGAATGGGAAGCGCGCATGAAGCCGGAGATCCTCAAAACGGTCTTCGAGTCGTTACGCCGCCATCCAGGCTGGTCGGCGCACATTCGGAATCGAGGAATATCAACCCAGGCTGAAATTGAAGTCGTCGTCGAGAAAGATTTCGGGAAACCTCAACCGTTCAAAATCTAACCATGCCGCCACCGCGAGATATCGGGCTCTATATCCATGTCCCGCTCTGCCGGCAGCGCTGCCACTTCTGCGCCTTCTACTTGGAAATCGCCACACCGGCTCGCATCGAAGTCTATCTATCAGCGCTTGCGCGTGAGCTGACGCTCTCTCATCGGCAGAACCTGCTCGATGGACGCGCGCTGCAGAGCATCTATTTCGGTGGGGGTACGCCCACAGTTATTCCAGCACTGCGACTGGCTGCGCTCCTCGACCATATTCGACAAATCTATTCCGTCGCGCCAGATGTCGAAATCACCATCGAAGCACACCCCTCAACGGTCACACATTCAGATTTGACAATCCTCGCCAATGCCGGCGTGACTCGAATCAGCCTGGGAGCAGAATCCATGGCGCCCCAGGATTTCATTCCCATCGGCCGTCCAGGGACAATAGCCGAAACCGAACAGGCTGTCGTCAACGCCCGAACGGCAGGATTCTCAAATATCAACCTGGATCTCATGTACGGGCTGCCTGGCCAAAGCCTCGCATCATGGACCGCTACCGTGGAATCGCTCATCGAGCTGAATCCAACCCATATCTCATGCTACGCCCTCACCATCGAGGACCATACCAAGCTGGCGCAGGATATCGCCAAAGGACTCACCCCGCCACCGGATGAATCGCTTCAAATTGAGATGGAAGAAGCGGCAGAAAGGGTACTAGCCGCGGCAGGGTTTACTCATTATGAAATTTCAAACTATGCCAGGCCTGGCTATGCCTGCCGCCACAATCTGCTCTACTGGACCGGCGGCGACTATCTTGGCCTTGGCCCCAGCGCACAGTCCTATGTCGATGGAAACCGCTTCGGCAACATTGCCGATCTCGATGCCTATGCCAGCCAGCTGCAAATCAACCAGTTTCCCATAACAGATCGCCGCCTGCTGACCGATGAAGAACAGCAACGCGATGCTCTCATCTTCGGCCTCCGATTATTGAAAGGGGTCCCACATACCCTTGCCAGCGAGGATGCGGAACAGCGCGACATCTTCACACAACTCACGACACGAGGCCTGGTTGTGCAGGAGGATGGTCTAATCAGGCTCACCCCGCTGGGCCGTCGCTTTGCCGATAGCGTGGCCGCGGAACTGTTCTGAACTCCCCTGCGCCGACATATCCGCTTCTGCATCCCCAGCCGCCATTGACAACCAACGCATCGGAAAGAGACACTGTTTGTCATTCACACGAGGTGCCCCATGCCCGTTAATATGGATCCCGCTAAAAAACGCCGCAGCAGTCAGGCAACACAACCTTCGACTCCGGCACCGGTCGAGACACCGGCAGAGACCGCCCCGCAAGCGTTTGGAGCGGAAACGCCAGCCGATCGCGAAAAAGATCTGGCCGATGCCGAATGGAAGAATTTGTGGGATGCGACCGAAGTGATCGATATGGATAAGGTGTGACCGGACAGCGGTTCAAACAGGATGCGCAAAAATCTCGTTCCGCATTCTGTCAGCCGGGGAGAAAATAGAAGGCAACAGCCAGCATCGCATACACCCCAACCAACATGGCGCCTTCCATCCAATTCGACTCTCCGTCGATGGCGACGAAGCCCACAGCAAACACCGAGATCGTCACCGCCGCCACTTCAAACGGTGTAAAAATCAGGTCCAGAGGCGTTCCGAAGAGATAACTCGCAAAGACCAGTACCGGGGCCACCAAGAGCGCAATTTGAAGGCTCGACCCCACCGCGATTCCATAGGCTAAATCCATCTTGTTCTTCATCGCCATAAGCACCGCCGTCGAATGTTCCGCCGCATTACCGACCAGCGCCACCAGGATCACGCCGACGAAAACCTGCGTCAAACCCAGCTTGTGCGCCGTCGGCTCGATCGCGCCGACTAACAGTTCGCTCATGACCGCGATCAAGGCGGTGACCACCGTCAACACGACGACAGACAGCCGGAAGCTCCAGGGCTGCTCCCCGAGATCTTCCGCATCGTGCGACTCACCTGCATATAAGTGGCGATGCGTCTTTAGCGAAAAGAACAAGCTCAAGCCATACATCACGAAGAGGACAATCGCGATCTCCAAACTCATCTCCCGTTCGATCGCGACACCCCGATCGGCCGCAGTGAAATGGAAGAGCGCGGGAATGATCAGGCCGACCGCCGCTAACAGCAACAGACTGGACCCCATGCCCGCTGCCGTTTGGTTGAACGTCTGCCGCTCATATTTCAACCCGCCGGCTACCATGGAGGCGCCCAACACCAACAGGATGTTGCCAAGAATGGAACCCGTCAGCGATGCTTTCACCACATCGTGGAGACCTTCACGGAGCGCGGCAAGGGCAATGATCAGCTCCGCCGCGTTGCCCAGCGAAGCGTTCAGCAGGCTGCCAATTCCGGCGCCGACATGCGACGTAAGATGCTCGGTCGCGCGCCCCAGCATGCCGGCGAGCGGAATGATTGCGAAGGCAGAGGCGGCAAAAATAAAGAGCGGATCGGCCTTCGAGAATTCAAGGACGAGCGCGGCGGGAATGAAGACTAAAAGCACATCGAGCCAAGACGTAAAGATCCGTTTCATGGCCGAAACCTAACATGAGTCCATACACTTGTCGATGAATCCCATGCAAACCACAGACACCTTGTTCTACCCCTTCCACCTCTGCCATGAAGAGACATTGCACCGCCTCCTGGCGCGGTTTCATCGTATTCATTTTCGCGACTACATGGCAATCCAGCTCAGTCCCTTCTCGGGGACGACTGCCTTCGCCGACCGCATGGGCGGAACGTTTCCAGATCTGGTCGCCGCCGGACGGATTATTCAAGGCCATCACGTCAGCGGTCCATTGACCGGCGCCGGGCAGGCCGCCGTCGATCGCGACTTGGCCGACCGTCAGTGGCGCAGGCTCTTTCACGAGGCCCTCCGGGAAAACCGCCGCTTTCAACGAGGGTTGTTCGATCCGGCCCACTCCATGACGATTGGGCGCGATATCGTGCCAGGCCCCGCCGCGCTGCTTCGGCTCATGCACGAGGACCTTCTCCACCAACCATTCACCGTCAAAACCGTACAGCAGTTGAGCGGCGAACGGCCGACCGGCGCTGACGCTTATAGGTTTGAATACGGCTTGGCGCTAGTAAAAACGGCCGCGGCTCAACACCATACGATTCAACTGGCACAGAGCCTCTCCGTCACAGCCGCCACAGATTCGCCCGCGCATTTTCAGCTATTTGGCCACGCGCTTGAACGAGAAGATGAGCGGCTTCCCAACCACCTAGTGGTCAGAACCGGGTATTAAACTCTTCTCAAGACTCTGCTACACTTTTCGCCCATGGCAAAACCATCCTTTCCGCTGGCCACCCCTGACGTAACGGAAGAAACCGGCACTGGCACCGGCGACGGCCTCGAAGCTCGAGTGATTGTCTACAATTGCGACTGCCACACGTACCAACAAGTCATTGCCCTCCTCTGCAAGTACGTACCGGGCATGACGTCGTCGCGCGCCTTTGAACTCGCCTATCGGATCGATCATGAGGGGGAAGCGATGGTCTTCGAGGGAGAGACGCAGCAAGCCGAGCAAATTGCGGCAGGGCTCGCCAGCGGAGGCCTGCGCGTAGTCGTACAGTAGGCCGCGCACCCACGCAGGTACGGAAATGGGCTACTTGGCTTTCCGTTTCGCCGGTTGCTTCGCGGATTTCTTAGCCACAGAAGCCCCAGCCTTTGCAGATTTCGAAGGTTTCGCTGCGGTCGCTGGCGTTGCGGCTTTCGCCGGCTTCACCGGTTTTTCCGGCTTGGCGGATGGCGCAGGCTTCGCCGAGACGCCTCCCTTTGCGGGAGACTGTTTGCCCGCTTTGGCCGACTGCCGGCTGGATCGTGACGATCCCGCCTTCACCGGTATCGGCATGGCGGCATACACTTTATTGATCTTCGTCAGCTGATCCGGGTTCATCACCCGCACTTGGTACAGCTCAAACAATTTCCCAATGGCTTTCTGATCGCCCCGCTTCGCCGCATTTAACAGCTTGCGGCGTTGGTTCATTTCTTCTTCTTCGGTATGGGACGCGGCGCGTCGTTCCATGCTACGTAGCCCCCTTCTCGCAACTTTTTAGACAGGCGCCACGCCTGTCAAAGCTGAAAATCCCGGTGGACTATAGCAGAATCGATGCAAATGGTGAAGCCGATATCGCTTATCGAAAAACTCTACCCCTTCGCCGCGTCGAGGACCGATTTCACACAACATAGGGCTCTTCCCAATTGAGCCGTTGAGCCCTGTCGAAGCCGCTCGGTATAATACGCCCCATACATTCACAGGAGATTACACCATGTCCATGCATACAGCCCCGCAATCCACCGTCGCCGACGATCCCAAAGCCCGGGAAGTCATGCGGCAGGCCTTCGAGAAGACCGCCCGCTGGCCAAAAGAGTTTAACGGCTTCACCGCCGATCTGACGGTCAACATCAACGGCAAGGTCACGACCGGCCCTATTATGGTGAAAGGACCCCGCGAGGTATCCGTTCAATTGAGCGATGCCGACGTGCAAAAGTGGGCCCAGGAACAGCTCGGCATGATCGCCGTCCATCGCGGGCCCCGAAGCTTCGAAGAATCGGACGGCAAATACTCCCTCACGATGGAAGAAGACGGCCACCCCTTCGGCACTAAGATGGACATCCACGGATCGAACTCTTTCTACCGGATTAAAGACGGCCGCATCACCCAGATTAACCGGAAGATGGCCCACCCAGGCATGACCCCGTTCGCATTCTCGATCAACGTCGAGGAAAGCAGCGTGACGCAAGACCAGAAAAACCTGACCACTAAATACACCGTCTATTACTACTCCCCGACCGACGGCAAACTGAATAACGTCGAGAGCTTCACCGACACGCATGTGCGCGTCGGAGCGGCAGACCTGCCGGCCACCCGCCGCATCATTGCGTTCGAGAACGGCCAGGTCGTCGTGAAGAACCTGACCTTCGCGAATCACAAATTACTCTAAATCTATCCGTCCGTTCCCCGAACGGGGAACGGACGGTCGAAAAACAGGGACATCTTCATGGACCTCAGAACTTCATTCCCACGCAGCATGCGAACCCCACTCGCGGGCTACGTCCACCTCGCGCGCATGATCGACAAATGCCGCGCCGTCCTCTCAGGAACCGAAGGCGAATATATTTATCCCTGCCCAATGGACGAACGGCTGTTGGACTTCGCGGGAATCGCCAGCGTTCAATTCACCGCAGCCGTACAAGCACATCCCGGCGACGAGGGCGTCGCCGCCTGGTTCCTGAAAACGGCTATCCCCCATTCACCGGCTGAGCTAGACACATGGAACCAGCAGCTATTAGCGCGCGGCCCCAGTTCCCCCGAGAGCCTGGAGCGGTTCAAACAATACCGCGACGCCATCGATCCCTCGCGGACCGACCTGACCGCCTGGTCCGACTTGCAGGATTTGGAAGAAGGACGGACCGTACAGAGACGGCAACCATCGGCATAACTGAGTGCATAGGCACAGAGGAGGCCATGAGATGACTCGCACAACCGTACTGGGATTCAGCCTAACCGTTCTACTGGCACTAGCAGGCTGCGAGACGGATCAAGCGCTGCTTCAGAAAAGCGCTCAGGAGCAGGACCTGCGGAATGAAACGACCGTGGGTACACACCTTCCGCCAGGCTGCCCGACTCAGACGGCATCCTTCCCCGCCGGCCAGCCCACATTCACCGCCTCGTACCAGGAACCGGCAGTCGATCAAAAAGGAGCGCCGCTAACCGACCTGGCCTTTACAACAATCTATATCAGCGCCGCAGAAACTCCGACGACGGCCATGCGTGTCTGGACAAACGATGCTCATGGCGGAGCATCCGTGACAGTACACGACATCCCTCTTCCCGCGCGAAACATAGGATTGTGCGTCACCGCCACCAATTGGTCCCGCAAAGAATCAGGCCCTGCCCCGGTGCAACCACCTCAGGCTCCCCGCTGATGCCTCACTGAACGCAGCCGACAAACTCCGAGGCGGCTCAGCTTCACGGAATCCTGTAACATATTCTGAGTCTTCGTGAAGTATATTTCGCAGAGATCTGACTGGCTGATTGCACAGCGGCTTGCTTCGCGCATCCGCCATCTTGAGAAACAGCGACTCGGTCAGCTGCCCGACATAGTCGCCATTGCTCATCCCGTCGTCGCGCAGGACATTGCGGTAGTTCCAGAGTTTTTGAACGATTTAGTGTAACGGACTCACCTGGCTATCCAAGCAAGCTCACGAAGACGCTGATGGGCAATGCGGATATGCTCGGGACGAAGCATTTTAGACTTTCTCTCATTCCACTTGTGGACTGACTCTATAGCCGACTCTGCGGTAGTCGCCTTTGGCATCCCATGATTGCAGGCCCAATGTACTGAGGAAAGTAGCTCCATGCCATAGGGAGTCTCGAACCCTTGAATGAGGTCACTCACTCGATTCGCTCGCGCAATCGGCAGGGGATGTTCGCTTAAAAATGCATCTGCCTCTTTGACAGCATCGGGAAGCAGCGCAATTTCAGTATCATACTTCTGGCTGTCACCGTAACCGCGAATTAGATGGCCTTCCATTCGCTCCAGCACTTTATTGAGATTCGCAGCATAGGGACCATAGAGGCCTGCTTCAAACCGCAGCCGCATAGGCTCACCAGCCTCCTGAAGAAAGTACATCAGCTTTTGGATTTCAAGCAGCGTCAGTCGGTAACTCAATGTCTCGTACTGATGCATGACCTTTACGAACAGAGCACGGCTCATAGTCATAGATGGCCGCCGAGTATTGACTGGCATGGACTTCGCTTCCGGTGCGCCCGAAGGGCTGAAGAGCTGCACCTGGATGCCCGGCAGTTCGGCAAAAGCGGATTCAATCAGCGGGCGGACATCCTGCCAATTCAGGCCACCATTCCCACAGCCTAATGGCGGCACCGCAATGGACCGAATACCCAATCGCCGAACATCTCTAACTAATGCCCGCAGGCCGCTTTGAATATCTTCAATATGAGACTTTTCTCGCCAATGTCGCTTAGTCGGGAAATTAATAATATATCTCGGGTTCACCATCCGGCTCGATTCCCAGATCAGCATCTCACCCGGCCGAACATCCTTCGCACGGCAGGCCTTGGCGTAGACAGCAAAATTCTCCGGCCAAGCTTGCTTAAACTGCAAAGCAATGCCTTTGCCCATGAAGCCGTCACAATTGACGGTATTCACCAGAGCTTCAGTGTCAGCCTGAAGAAGATTGCCTGTAGCGTTTGTAATCATAGTGTTGAGAAGTCACCAATAATACCAATTCCGATCAACCCTGACTACCCGCCTCTGATCCGCAGGGAAAGCCACTTGGATCGTTTGCGCACGATCCTGCATGACTGAATCGATCACCACGATTTCCTGAATCAGCGACCACGGACAACATTTGTGAACAAGAAACTCCGCTTGTTTCTTGCGCTGCCTGTCCATGTCATTGATGTCACCCCTCCAATACCGTTGATTGACTATATTCCAATCAACGTTCCCTAGTTCGCTGAGATCATCGAACCATTCCGTATAGGAAGCAAGGCCATGGCCATCCGAATAAACAAACTTGATCCCGGCAGTTTCAACTGCTTGCGCCGAGGAGACTAAATAGATCAATGGGTCCTGCCCCTCGTTATAACCTTTGACTCGACCTGTTTTCAGGTTCAGCATCATGGGCGACAGACAGCCAAAATAAAATGGAACATAGTCAGGAATTGTCCCACCAGGCCCCATAGAAATAGCGATGTCAGCACGAGCGCTCTGAACTTCAGCATTATGGCAAAATCGGTAGTTCAACCCATCATTCGGCACATGATTCGGCGCGTGCAGTCCGTCACGTCGAATAATCGTGTCGAGATTATCGACATGGGTAAATCGGAGTATCGGTGTTGGCCTAGGTATCATGAATTACCCGTGGAGCTCGCCTGAAAATGCCTGACTCAGAATCGCCAACCTCAGCCGGTCGGTGCGAGTGAGGTTGGCTTCGAGTTCGTCGATGACTGACAGGCGGCGCTCGACTTCGACTACAATCTCTTTTTGCTCTTCAAGTGGTGGCAGCAGAAATTCAATCTTTGTAAATCGACTAGCGCTCAGATGTGCAATATGGCTAGTGATGGCCTCTTCCTGAGCTGGATGTTCGCGAGCCTTACGGTCAGACTTAGGCATGCTCCGCAGAATACTCGCTTCTCCAGCAGAATTCATCCCAGCCTTTGGGAGAGCAAGGCTCTTGGAGAAGAAAGAAATACTGAAGGGAGGAGTGCTGTATTGAGAGGATCGGATTCATCAATCGCGCCAGAAGCGGCGTGAATGGGAGATCGACAATGTAGCGAGAGTGCCGCCGCCTACTTATATCCTTCCCCGCTTGTGCCGCCGCCGAAGCCGCCCCAGTTGCCGCCGAAGCCTCCTTGCCCGGTCCCCCAATACTCGCCGCGTTGAAGACGGCGATAGGGATGCCGGAGGTCCGGACGGCTAATCCACCAGAAGAACGACATGGCGCCAAGGCTGGTAAAGAGCGTGATCCAAAACCCGACGCCTTTGAAATGGTGCTTGGGCAATGTCCCCACCCGCACCTCTTGGGCCGGTGTCGCGAGCGCGACCACGGCTCGGTACAAGCCTTCACCGAAATGCCCGAGCTGAATGGCGGGAAGCAATGTGCCGCCGCCGACGTCGGTCATGATTGTCGGCGTGATAATGGGCAGCATCTGACGCCCTAACGTCATGGCCGCCTGCCGTTCTTCCACGGAGACGAGCACCATCACGCCATGTTCCTGTTGCGCCGATCCGATCCCCCATTTTCCATAGAGTGCCGCCGCATATTCGTTCGCTGAGAGGAACGGCTTGATCGAAGGCACAGTCACCACGACCATCTCCACGCCAGTCTTCCGTTCGAGATCCTGACAGACCGAACGAATCCGTTCCTTCCACTCTGCATCAATGACCCCGGCGTGATCGCTGACATAGCCCATCGGACTAGGCAACGGCACCCGCTCTTTCGGACGATCGTAGAGAGCCGCCTGTGCCGCTCCAATCGTCACGAGCAACGCCAGGCTTACCGACGCCGTCGCAAAAATCAATGTCTTCAGCTTGCCGATCACGCCTGCCCCTGCATTTGCCGAGCTTCCACGGATTGCACCAGCCGTTCAAAGCTCTCTAGATACCGTTCCATTAATCTCGGTATTTCTTTTTGCCCCGGAGAAATCTGTCCGCGCTTCAAGAGCCATGCATCGCGCAAGCCGGATAGATCGATGGACAATAGCGCTTCAATATCCGCCAGCAACGGCTCGCCATGAGACAGCACCGGCCGACCGACTAATCGCTGCACACCGCGCAACGCAGGCAACACCGCCGTCAGCGACAGCGGCAAGAGAATGGTCACGGCTTCCTCTGCCCCTCCGCCTTCGATGAACCGCTGGCGCACACGCAACAGATTCCCCCGCAGGCTCTGCAACACTTCGGCCAACAGATGCCGCTGATCGACCTTGAATCCGACAAACGGATCCTGGCCGGCGAGGAGCCGGTGATATTCTTGTAACTCCAGATACTCGAGCGGAAACACCAGCGACATCGCTGGCAAATCGCCCTGCGTGACAAAGAGCGGCACGACGATCTGTTCCTTGGCCCACCGGCGATGGAGCGCGCTATACTTTTTCAGTTGCTCCGCCTTAATGGATTGCACGACCAGAACGATGTTCAGGTTCGAGCGCCCCGGCAGAAACTCGCCGCGCACGGCGCTGCCGTACAACAGCAGGCCCTCAAGCACATCGCCGTAGACACGCTGCACATCCTTCACATACGCTCGCAAGTGCTGCTGATATTCGTCCGGCAATCCATCGATCACCCACTCATTGCCCGCCATTGTAGAACCTCACTATGTCTGTCATGCCTTCTTGGCGCAGGGATCCGGCAGAAACCCCGCCGCCATCACTCGATCGATCAATGAAAACGGCGGCGTCTTCCGCAAACCCGCCGTCGTGGATAACACGCGATACCGCAGCCGGGCATTCCGATCCAGCGTGCGGAACACCCGGTCGCGAAGAAACCCAATGATGGGATTCGCGGTATTCCAAAACAACACTTGTTCGTCCGCCAATCGTTGGAGCATCGTGACCTGCGGCCGGCGGGCCCGCTCGTAGGCTTTCAGTTTCTCCGCGGAAAAATTCTTTTCAACCAGACACTCCGGCAGCAGATCCGCCAACGCCATGGCGTCCACCATCGCCTGCATGCGGCCCTGCGATGCGTGCGGGTTCATGGCATGCGCCGCGTCGCCAATCAACACCGCCCCGTCCGCCACCCAGGTCGGGGTCCGCACGCGGCCGGTCGGCATAAACGCCGTCTGGCTCCAATCCTTCAATTGCTGGAACAGCGGCTTGAGCGTGGGATCGATGGCTGTCCAGGCCTGTTGCAAAGCCGGCAAGCCCTGCGCCTTGACCTGGTCATACGCCCCCCTCGGAATCATGTAGAAGCAATAGACTTTGCCGCCGGCCGCTGGAAACAGGCCAAGAATCGTCTTCTTGCCAACATAATATTTCGCTTCGGTCACCGGCATCGGCGAATCGATGATCGCGATCAAATAGCCTTGCGGATAGAGATGCACCTCCGCTGGAATCGCCAGGGCTTCGCGAACTTTTGAAAATGCGCCATCGGCGCCGACCACGACCTTCGCGTGAATGGTAACCTCTTCGTCACCGCGTTTGGCGGTCAGGCCCTTCACCTGCCCGCCCTCCTTCACCAGACTCACAAAGCTGGTGCCATACCAGAGCGAGACCGACGGTTCCGCCTGAATGGCGTCGAGAATGGCGTGATGCGCCACATTCGGCAACGTCACCACGGCCTGGTTATAGGGCGCGGGCAGCACGCCATAATCGATCGTGCACAGCCGTTCTCCACCCGCCCGGCAGAAATGAAACATGCGGATCGGCCGGGTAGATTCCACCGGCAGCTTATTCAGCAAACCCAGACGATCCAATACTAATTGCCCGTTCGGCTGGAGGATTTCACCACGCAATCCTTGCGGCGGTCCCAAAGCCTGCTCCAGAACGATAGTCTTGATCCCCTTCTGAGCCAGCGCAAGCGCCAGCACGGCGCCTCCGCCCCCGGCCCCGACCACGGCAATGTCTGTCTCGACGATGGTTCCTGCCATGTGCGCCCCGCCTACGGTGTCCATCGATGAAAGCGCTGCTCGTCTTCCCACATCGCGAGAAACTTCTCGCGCGCCTTGGTTGTGATCGCATGATCGTGAATCACGTCCAGCCGCTCATCGTTGTATCGATTCCCGCTGCCTGTATGATTCATCGACCCGGAAGCATTGATCTCGTCATCGATCACCACTTGTTTGAGATGCATCAGTCCATCATGCTGATTCACCAGGACAGGAATGCCGGCCAGATGCAATGTCTCGACGGCCGTTCGTTGCTTCTGGTCGTTCAGCCGCTCGCGATCGGTAATGACACGCACATCCAAGCCGCGCTTCTTCGCATCGACCAACCCCTTCACCGCCAGCGGCGAAGTCAGGGCATACACGGCGACGTAAATATAGCGCGACGCATGATCGTAGATCTTTGACAGCCTGGCCAGCGGCTCATCTTCAGGCGCGTAATAGACTTCTATCGTCGCGGCGACAACTGAACCGGCGGGACCACCGATCACACAGACCACGCAGAGCAGGCACCGAAGGGAACAGCGATAGAAGACTGGCCAGCACCGCCTCGTCATTCGACTTCGAAGAGATCTCGAAAATGATCGTCGGACGCGTCCCACGCCTGAATGGAATGGGTACTGAGCCAGCCACGCAGAAAAGCTTTCTGACCGGCGGTCAGCTGCTGCTTGATCTGATGCGACCGCCCTTGAAGAGGCTGAAGGAACCCCACTCGTTTCTGAAAATCCAGCGTGGCGGTGCGGACATAGACGCTGGTATAGGCCGACGGCTTGTCGTCCTCCCCGTCGCCCTGAATCCAAACGGACAAAAACTTCTCTAATTGCAATCCAGCGCTATCCATCGCTGGGTCGGTTTCATGAAACAGTTCTTGCTCAGACTCCTTGAGCGGAGTGGCTTCAAGAACCCGAAACATAAAATTTTGCTTCCACATCGACGGCGCCTCCGAGAGGGCCGCATAGTGTATGGGGAGCGGAATGAAAGTCAAGCAACGCGACGGGCCTTCGTTGCCTTGACAAGGACGGAGACTCTTTGTTAACGTCACCGAATTCCTTAATCTCTAGGCCAACTTGGGAGAATCCATGCAGGTCAAGGTCAACGGGAAATCCGAGGACATCCAGAGCGGCAGCGTCCTCGATTTGCTGACACTGAAGAAGATTGATCCGCAGATGGTGGCGGTCGAAGTGAACGATAAGATGGTCGAGCGGGAGCATCTCGCCACCACCACCCTGAAAGAGGGCGATCTGGTCGAGTTCCTCTTTTACATGGGAGGCGGCCGGTGACAATGATCATGCATAAAGAAATTACCGAATTAATCGGGAAAACTCCGCTTGTCCGCTTGAACCGGCTATCCAAGCCAGGCTCGGCGACGATCTATGGCAAGGTGGAGTTTTTCAATCCGGGCGGCAGCGTCAAGGATCGCATCTGCCTCAACATGATCAATGAGGCCGAACGACAGGGCAAGCTGAAGCCAGGCGGCACCATTGTGGAGCCGACCAGCGGCAATACCGGCATCGGTCTGGCGCTGGTTGCGGCCGTACGCGGCTACAAGCTCATCCTCGTCATGCCGGAAAGCATGAGTATGGAGCGGGCGAGCCTGCTCTCCTCCTATGGCGCGCAGCTGGTGCTGACTCCGGCCTGGGAAGGGATGAAGGGATCGATCAAAGAAGCCGAAAGCATCCTGGCGCAGAACCCGAGCTATTTTATGCCGGATCAGTTTTCAAACCCGGCGAATCCGGCGATGCACCGGATGACGACGGCGCCTGAGATCCTGGATGCACTGGACGGAAAGATCGACGCCTTTGTCGCGGCGGTCGGCACAGGCGGCACGATTACCGGATGCGGCGAGCTGTTCAAGGAAAAGAACCCGAACGTGAAAGTGATCGCGGTGGAACCGGCCGGCTCGCCGGTCCTATCGGGCGGCGACCCTGGTCCGCATAAGATTCAAGGCATCGGGGCCGGGTTCATTCCCAAAGTCCTGAACCGGAAGATTCTCGATCGCGTGATTACGGTCACCGACGATGAGGCCTATCAAACGGCTAAGCAACTATCGAAGAAAGAGGGCTTGCTGGTTGGCATTTCCGCCGGAGCCAATGTCTTCGCCGCGCAGAAAGTGGCTGACGAGCTGGGCGCTGGCAAGAATGTCGTGACCATCCTGTGCGACACAGGCGAGCGCTATATCAGCATCGAAAAATATTTTAATATTTAAGCGCATGGAATTTACGGAAGAACAAATAAATCGCTACAGCCGGCACATTCTCCTGCCCGAAGTCGGCGGGAAAGGTCAGAAGAAGATCGCCAAGGCAAAGGTTCTTCTCGTCGGCGCCGGAGGGCTTGGCTCCCCTGCCGCGCTCTATCTGGCAGCGGCCGGCGTGGGGACGGTCGGTCTGATCGACAGCGATGTCGTGGACCTAACGAACTTGCAACGGCAAATTCTTCACCACACTGCCGATGTCGGACGGCCCAAAGTCCTTTCCGGCAAGGAAAAGATCGCGGCGCTCAATCCGGATGTCATCGTAAAGACCTACGAGGAGCGCCTGACGGCCGGCAACGCGCTGAAAATTTTCAGCGAGTTCGATGTCGTGATCGATGGCGTCGACAATTTCACGGCCAAGTTCCTAATTAACGACGCCTGCTTCTTTGCCGGCAAACCGCTGGTGCATGGCGGCATTCTGCGATTCGACGGCCGCGTGACAACGATCATCCCAAAGCAGTCCGCCTGCTATCGCTGCGTCTTCAAAACGCCGCCACCGCCAGGCCTGGTCGCCTCATGCCAGGAAGCCGGTGTGATCGGCGTGCTGGCTGGGATTATCGGAACGATTCAAGCCACCGAAGCCTTGAAACTCATTCTTGGCATCGGACGGCCACTCACCGACCGGCTGCTCGATTTCGATGCCAAGAAAACCCTGTTCCGGGAGATCAAAGTGAAGCGCAATCCACAGTGCGCGCTCTGCGGCGACCATCCGACGATTACCGAGCTGTTCGACGATGGAGACCCCTTTGCCGGTTGTGCCGTTCGTCCGTAGCGTTTAACTTTTTACGTAAGATGGTGTCGCCATGACAAAAATGAAAGCCCTCGTGTGCCGGGAATGCGCGAAAGAGTATCCGACGAAAGCGATCCACGTCTGTGAGATGTGCTTCGGCCCCCTCGAAGTGAAATATAACTACGAGGAGATCAAGAAAGCGATTTCGCGCAAGAAGATCCAGGACGGCCCGCACAGCATGTGGCGCTATGTCGATCTGCTTCCGGTCGAAGGCACGAACTTCGTCGGACCTCATGCCGGGTTGACGCCGCTGGTTCGCGCTAAAAATCTCGGCGCCTACCTCGGCCTCGATGAGCTGTACATCAAGAACGATACGGTCAATCACCCCACGCTCTCTTTCAAAGACCGCGTGGTCGCCGTCGCGCTGACGCGGGCGCGTGAGTTGGGGTTCGAAACCGTCGCCTGCGCCTCGACTGGAAATTTGGCCAATGCAGTTTCCGCCCATGCCGCCGCCGCTAATCTCCATTGCTACGTCTTCATCCCTGGAGATTTGGAAGCTGCGAAGGTGCTGGGCAATCTTATCTACAAGCCCCATGTGGTCGAAGTCGAAGGCAACTACGACGATGTGAACCGGCTCTGCAGTGAAATCGCCGGGGAACATGGCTGGGGCTTCGTGAATATCAATATCCGCCCCTACTACGCCGAAGGGTCCAAGACACTCGCGTACGAAACGGTGGAACAGCTCGGTTGGAAAACGCCGGATCAAGTCGTCATTCCCATGGCCTCGGGCTCGCTCCTGACCAAGATCTGGAAGGGTCTGCACGAAATGAAATACGTGGGGCTCATCGACGACGTCCGCACGAAGCTCAACGGCGCCCAGGCGGAAGGCTGCTCGCCGATTTCCACCGCCTTCAAGGCGGGACGCGATTTCTTCAAGCCCGTCAAGCCGAAGACGATTGCCAAATCGCTGGCCATCGGCAACCCGGCCGACGGCTACTATGCGCTGAAGGCAACGGCCGAGAGCAAAGGCGCGATGGAGATGGTGTCCGACGAAGAAGTGGTCGACGGGATCAAGCTGCTGGCGCAGACCGAAGGCATCTTCGCCGAAACTGCCGGCGGCGTGACCATCGGCGTGTTAAAGAAACTCGTCAAACAAGGCGTGATTAAGAAGAACGAAGTGACGGTCGCCTACATCACGGGCAACGGATTGAAGACGCAAGAAGCGGTCATCGACGCCGTCGGACGGCCGACTCGCATTCAACCGAGCCTCGTGGCCTTTGAGAAAACCTTTAAGTTAGGAAAGAACGGTGGTGGTGACGCATGATTAAAGTCCGCATTCCCACTCCCCTCCGGCCGCTGACGAAAAACCAGGGGGAAGTTGAAACGACAGCCGGCAGCATTACGAACATGATCGAGTCGCTGAACAGCGCGCATCCCGGCATCAAGGACCGCCTCTGCGACGAGTCCGGTGAATTGCGCCGCTTCGTGAATATCTATGTCAACGAGGAAGATATCCGATTTCTCAAAGGCAAAGAGACCATTCTGAAAGATGGCGACGAAGTCTCCATCGTTCCGGCGATTGCGGGAGGCTAACGATGGCACACATATCACACTTGCGCTTTCACGTGCGGTTTCCGGAAGACAAAGTCAAAGAGCCGATCATTTATCAGATCGGCCGCGAATACAATATCGTCACCAACGTGCGTCGGGCCGACGTGCGGGAAACCACCGGCTGGATCGACCTAGAGCTCTCCGGTGAAATCGCCGAAATCGAACGCGCCCTCGACGGCCTGCGCAAAAAGGGCTGCGTGGTCGATCCCATCGAATTAAATGTGGTGGAATAAAACAACCCCGTTTGCCCCGATAGGCTCGCAGACATCATGGAATTGACAGAACTTCAGATTCAACGCTATAGCCGCCACATCATCTTGAGCGATGTCGGCGGTAAAGGACAGAAGAAGCTTTCGCAGGCGAAAGTCCTGCTGATCGGGGCAGGAGGCCTCGGTTCGCCGGCCGGACTCTATTTGGCGGCCGCGGGGATCGGCACGATCGGATTAGTCGATGGCGATGTCGTCGATCTCTCTAACCTCCAACGGCAGATTATGCATTCGACGGCCACGGTCGGACTGCCGAAGGTCGAATCGGGCAAGAAGACGCTGACCGCGATCAATCCAGAAATCACGGTCAATGCCTATCATCAGTTGGTCGATGCCGACAATATTCTTCCGCTCATCTCGCAATACGATATCGTGCTCGATGGATCGGATAATTTCTCGACGCGGTTTTTGGTGAACGACGCCTGTTTCTTCGCCAAGAAGACCTTGATCTCGGCCAGCATGTTCCGATTCGAGGGACAGCTCACGACCATCAAGCCGCATGCGGGCTATCCTTGCTATCGCTGCCTCTACCCGGAGCCGCCTCCGGCTGGACTGGTCCCGAATTGCCAGGAAGCTGGAGTCCTCGGCGTGCTCGCCGGCACGATGGGCATTTTGCAGGCTTCTGAAGCCATCAAGGAAGTCTTGGGAATCGGCGAAACGATCGCCGACAAGTTGCTGATCTATGACGCGCTGGATATGAAGTTCCGAAAGGTCAGCCGGCCGAAAGATCCAGCCTGCCCGCTCTGCGGACCGCAGCCGAAGATCAAGGATCTCGGGATGGATTATGCCGTCAGCTGCACCATCTAGAGACTATCGTGGCTGATCTGACCATTCCCCAGTCCATTCTCGACGACATCGTGGCTCATGCCAAGGAACTGGCTCCGTACGAATGCTGCGGCCTTCTTGCAGGGACCAATAAAACCGTCAGCCATCTGTATCGAATCAGGAATATTGTAGCCTTGGAAGGAGCCCAGAACCTCTCGACCTTCGATCCGGCGAAAGCCGCCCACCTCGAACGCCTCTCACCGGCTGAACGC
Source organism: Nitrospira sp. (assembly GCA_022226955.1). Classification (NCBI taxonomy): domain Bacteria; kingdom Pseudomonadati; phylum Nitrospirota; class Nitrospiria; order Nitrospirales; family Nitrospiraceae; genus Nitrospira; species Nitrospira sp. The sequence continues at coordinate 3,586,178 of CP092079.1, read as the reverse complement.
GCGGAGATTGCCTTCGTCATGGATATGCAGGAGTTTTCAGCAGCCAAGAAGGACATCCGAAACAAAGGGCTCGACCTTCAAGTGGTCTACCATTCTCATCCTCACGACCCCGCCCGCCCTTCCGTCACCGACATCAAAATAGCGACGGACTACGAAGAGATCTGGCCGAAGATCAATCTTCCCGCTCCCGCGTACCTGTTGGTCTCCTTAATGCACCCAACCCCAGACATCCGAACCTACTGGATCACAGGCGGCACGGTCTCACCCGCTCACATCGCTATCACCTAGCGCGCTGCCTCGCAGATCAAACGGCCAGGAATTTCATATTTCCTTCTTTCCATAGGGGTGCGATAATATCGCTATCATCGGCCTTTCTAGAAGGAGCAATCCCCATGGCATTCATTCAAAAAATTCTTTTCATTGCCGCGTTTGCCCTCTTCATCGCCAGCCAAAGCCACGCCGAAGATAAGAGCTACTACAGCCCCGTCATCACCATCGACACCGAAAATCACCGCATCCTGATTTCCAAGCTCGGCGGAGTCTTCTATATCGACGTGCCTGAAGTCGCGCGGCCCCATATGGAGAAGCTGCCCATCTCCGGCCTGGTCGATTTCGTCGTGGACATGCGCGGCGAAGGAGAAATGCCTCTGGTCAAAACCTGGAAGGTGAAATCAGGCGAGTCTACCTGCATGTTCTTCAACGGGAAGGAGTGCAAGTAGCGATAGGCGACACCCGTCGTTCGTCAATCGACGCACATTAGAAATTCTTGCGCTTCATTTTTGTGTATGAGGCGACTGCCAGACACAGCGACATGCGATTCTTTCCTCATAGATCGTAGACATCCCGCCGATGCCCGACCGTCAAAATCAGAATCAGGACTTCGTTCTTTTTCACCTTATAGAGAATACGCCAGTCGCCCACACGGTACGACCAGCGATCGCTTAACAATCCGGTAACGTAAGCTCCCCCGTCAACGAGACAGTGTCAGAGGAGAACCTCCGGCTTCGACTTGGGCCCGAAACGTGGCAGGCGGCAAGCCCGCCAACGCGTCATGAGGCCGCTCTTCGTTATAACTCTGCAACCATTCGGCACTGATCTCGCGCACCTGCTCCAACGACTCAAACACATACGCATTCAACACTTCGGTCCGATACGTCCGGTTATAGCGTTCGATCAAGGCATTCTGATCGGGCTTGCCCGGTTGGATATGCCAGAGCTGAATTGCTCGTTCGGCACACCAGGCCATGAACCGCTCCGCGATAAATTCTGGCCCATTGTCGAGGCGAATGGCCTGCGGACAGCCTCGCCAGCTCACCACCTGCTCCAACACGCGAATGACGCGCTCCGCCGGGAGCGACGTATCAATCTCGATGGCCAATCCCTCGCGCACGCCTTCATCCAGAATATTGAGGGTCCGGAATCGTCGCCCGCCGTACAGCGTATCGCTCATGAAGTCCACG
>CP092079.1:3458281-3584618 GCA_022226955.1 Nitrospira sp. | reverse complement strand
GCCCGGGCCGCCGCCGCCGTGCGGGATGCAGAAGGTCTTGTGCAGGTTCAGATGGCTGACGTCCGCGCCGTAGTCGCCGGGGCGCGACAGGCCGACCTGCGCGTTCATGTTGGCGCCGTCCATGTACACCTGTCCGCCATGGGTATGCACAATCTGGCAGATCCGGCGTACGTCCGCTTCGAAGACGCCATGCGTGGAGGGGTAGGTCAGCATCAAGGCCGATAGCTGGTCGCGGTGCTGCGCGGCTTTCGCTTCCAGATCGGTCAGATCCACATTGCCCTGTTTGTCGCAGGCGACGATCACCACTGTCATTCCTGCCATCGCCGCGCTCGCGGGGTTGGTGCCGTGGGCCGACACTGGAATCAGGCACACATTCCGATGGGATGCGCCCTGCCCGCGGTGGTAGGCGCGAATTGCCATTAGTCCCGCATATTCGCCTTGGGAGCCGGCATTGGGCTGGAGCGAGACAGCGGCAAATCCCGTAATCTCGGCCAGCCAAGACTCCAGCTGATGGAATAACTCTTGGTATCCCTGCGTCTGATCGGTTGGGGCGAACGGATGAAGATGGGCGAATTCTGGCCAGGTGACAGGCAGCATCTCCGCTGTGGCATTCAGTTTCATCGTGCAGGAGCCGAGCGGAATCATCGAATGCGTGAGCGAGAGATCCTTGCCTTGAAGCCGATGTAAATAGCGCAACATTTCATGCTCGGCGTGGTACCGATTGAAAATCTCGTGCGTGAGATAGGAGCTGGTTCGCGCCAGCGGATCGGGATAGCTGAGATTGACAGAGCTGGCAAGATCGGCCATGTGGAACGGCAGTTGGTCATGGCCGACGAAGAGCCTCAGGAGCGCCTCGACTTCGTGCTCGGTGCTGGCTTCGTCCAATGAGAGGCCGAGGGATCCGTCTTCATGGGTTCGGAGATTGATGCGCTGTTCGTTCGCTCTGGCGCGGATCGGATCGGCCTGGTGCTTGGCCGCGCGGATGCGCAAGGTGTCGAAGAACAATTCCGGGCCGACGTCGAAGCCGAGCCGGCGCAAGCCTTCGGCGAGCATCAGCGTCAATCCATGCACGCGCTGCGCGATGCGGCGGAGTCCGCCGGGGCCGTGGTACACCGCGTACATGCCGGCCATGACGGCCAAGAGTACTTGGGCTGTGCAAATGTTGCTCGTGGCCTTTTCCCGGCGGATATGTTGCTCGCGTGTTTGGAGAGAGAGCCGGTAGGCCGTATTGCCGGCCGCATCTTTTGAGACGCCGACGATCCGTCCGGGCATCTGACGCTTGAATTCTTCCTTCGTGGTTAAGAAGGCGGCATGCGGCCCGCCGAATCCCATAGGAACGCCGAACCGCTGGCTGGAGCCCACGGCAATGTCGGCGCCGAACTCTCCCGGTGGCCGCAAGAGGGTTAAGGCCAGCAGATCCGTGGCGACGACCACGAGTATCCCCGCCTCATGCGCCCGAGCGACCAGCCCGCTGACGTCCCCGACATAGCCGTCGCTCGTTGGATATTGGAGCAGCAAGCCGCATACGGTGTTATCCGAAAAATCGATCGATGTGTTGGGGCCTGAGCGAATCGCGATGTCCAACGGTTCGGCGCGTGTCCGGAGGATTGCCAGCGTTTGCGGATGGCAGTCGTGCGAAACAAAGAAGGTGGTGCGTTCTTCGCCGCGGGATCGAGCGATGGCCATGCACATCGCCATCGCTTCGGCGGCGGCGGTCCCCTCGTCCAGCAAAGAGGCGTTGGCCAGTGGCAATCCGGTCAGGTCCCCGACCATCGTTTGAAAATTCACCAGCGCTTCAAGACGGCCCTGGGCGATTTCGGCCTGATAGGGCGTGTATTGGGTGTACCAGCCAGGATTTTCAAGAATGTTCCGCTGGATTACGCCAGGGGTGATGCAATGGTAGTAGCCCATGCCGATCAGTGACCGGTAGACGCGGTTTTTTGCCGCCATCTGTTTCAGCTCGCCTAGCACGTCCTGCTCTCCCCGCTGCGGCGGCAGGTCCAGCGGCTTTCGCAGTTGGATATCCTGAGGAACCGTGACCTCGCAAAGGTGTTCCAGCGAAGGCAGGCCGGCTACGGTCAGCATGTCGCGGATGTCGTTGTCCGACGGGCCAATGTGCCGCGGTGGAAAGAGGTCGGTCGGTTGCAGAAAATCGGGGTGAGGCATGTTCGTTCGATCCGCTCGCTATGGGGTGAGGTGTGGATGGCTATCGATCTTGTGGAGACTACCATGGCGCTGTTCCATTTCCAATATCCCACCGCCTGGCCTGGCCGCCGCTTGCCATGGGGAGGGAGAGTTCTGTAAGTACAAGGGAGCGAGAAGATTTTTTCCTCCTGTCGCGGAGCGCGGTGGTCACGAAACGAACACATCTGCACGACATTCTCATCGTCGGCGCCGGGCTGGCCGGCATGCGCGCGGCTCTTGCCGCGCCAGGACATCTGGACGTGGCGCTGATTTCAAAAGTCCATCCGGTCCGCAGCCATTCGGTGGCGGCTCAAGGCGGCATCAACGCGGCGCTCGGCGAGAACGATTCGTGGGAAGCTCATGCCTTCGATACAGCGAAGGGAGGGCTGTATCTTGGCGACCAGGACGCTATCGAAGCGATGTGCCGGGAGGCTCCGGGGGACATTCTTGAGCTGGAGCGACTGGGTGTGATCTTCAGTCGCGATGCCCAGGGGCGCATCGCCCAGCGGCCATTCGGCGGCGCCGGATTTCCGCGTACATGCTATGCGGCCGATCGCACCGGCCACGCGCTGCTGCATGCGCTCTACGAGCAGATTCTCAAACGGCGCACCACCGTCTATGAAGAATGGTATGTCACCGCGCTGGTGGTCGAAGGCGGCGTCTGCCGAGGAGTGATTGCCTGGGACATCGTTCACGGCGGGTTGCGGCTCATTCAAGCCAAGGCCGTCATCCTGGCGACCGGCGGGAGCGGGCGGGCATTTCTGACCAGCACGAATGCGGTGATCAATACTGGCGACGGCATGGCGCTGGCTTACCGCGCCGGGGCGCCGCTCATGGACATGGAATTCGTCCAGTTTCATCCGACTACGTTGAAGGACACCGGCATTCTGATTACCGAAGGGGCAAGGGGCGAGGGCGGCTATCTGCTCAATACCCTGGGAGAGCGATTCCTGAAGCGCTATGCGCCGGAGCAAATGGAATTGGCGACCCGCTCGACCGTGTCTCTCGCGATTGGACAAGAAATACTCGAAGGGCGTGGCGTGGATGGCTGTGTATTGCTGGACCTCCGGCATCTCGGGCGAGATAAGATTGTGGAACGGCTCCCTCAAATCCGGCAGATTGCGATGGAGTTCGCCGGGCTCGATCCGGTTGAAACGCCGATCCCCATCAGGCCCGGCGCACATTATCAAATGGGCGGAGTCAGAGCCAACCAATGGGGCGAGACGGCTATCCCAGGTCTCTTCGCGGCGGGAGAATGCGCCTGTGTCAGCGTGCATGGCGCCAATCGTCTCGGCGGCAATTCGTTGCTGGAAACGATTGTGTTTGGCCGGCGCGCTGGAACAAGAGCCGGCGAATATGTTGGAGCTGTAGGGCATGAGGTTCCCGCCGGACATCATCTTGCTGAAGAGCGAGACAGGGTCGAGCGGCTGCTGTCTCAGCGCGGAGCAGAACGCGCCTGGCAAGTGCGGCAAGCGTTGGGAGAGGCGTTGAGTATGAACCTCGGAATTTTCCGGACACGAGAGTCGATGGCGGCGGCCGAACATAAGGTCCGCGATCTCCGGCAACGCGCGGCGGCCGTCACGGTGCAAGACAAGGGGCGAGTCTTCAACACCGACTTGATCCAGGCGCTGGAGCTGCAATGCTTGGTTGAACTTGCGGAAACCATTGTCGTGGGGGCGCTCGCGCGCGAGGAAAGCCGTGGCGCGCATTACCGGTCTGATTTTCCCACGCGCAACGATGCCGTCTGGCTGCGGCATACGCTGGCTCAGCGGACGCCTGGCGGGGCGAACCTGTCGTATGCTCCGGTCACAATCACTCGATTTCAGCCGAAGTAAGAGCCTGCGGTCTGCCGTGGCATGATGGATGTTTGTGTAGCGAAACGAGGGCTATGCGGCGATCAGCCGATTCAAATCCAAGGAAGGTTTCTCCATCGAGCGTCAAGATATGGCCGGGCGCTCTGTTCGTGTGCCGCCGCGATCCGAGAACATCCTCGATAGGTTTGGTATAATCGACCCGCGAGAGGAGTCCGTATGCGTGTGCTTGTGGTTGAAGACGAAACGAAAGTCGGCAGTTTCATCAAGCGCGCGCTTGAGGAAGAAAGTTACGCCGTCGATCTGTGCGAAGACGGGTCCAAAGGCCTTGAGATGGTGCTGGCGACCAACTACGATTTGATCGTCGTCGATCTCATGCTGCCGTCGATGTCGGGGATGGACATTCTGAAAGCCGCCCGCCGCGAACGGGTGCAAACGCCGGTGATGATCTTGACGGCGCAGTCCCAGGTCGATCAGCGGGTGAAAGGACTCGACGCCGGCGCCGACGATTATCTCACCAAGCCGTTTGCCATCGATGAATTGCTGGCCCGCGTGCGCGCGCTGCTGCGCCGAGGGGCGACCGAGAGTCCCGGCATCCTGCAAATCGACGATTTAGTGCTGAATCCGGCGACTCGCGAGGTCGCGCGCGGCGGGACGCGCATCGAGCTGACGCTGAAAGAATATGCGCTGCTGGAATATCTCATGCGGCACACTGGGCGGGTGCTGACAAGGCCGATGATTTCCGAGCATGTTTGGAACCAGGATTTCGACACCTTCACCAATGTCATCGACGTCTACGTCAATTATCTCCGCAACAAGATCGACCGGGGCCGCTCGAAAAAACTCATTCATACGATCCGTGGCAGCGGTTATATGCTGAAAGTCGACTGATGCCGCTGCGCCTTCGGCTGACGCTCTGGTACGGGAGCACGCTGGCTCTTGTGCTGATCGTGTTCTCCGTGGTGCTGTACCATGTGACCGAGCGCAGTCTTCGCGATGCGGTGGATCAATCGCTGGAAGAGACTGCCAATACGGCGGTTCGTTCGCTGGAAGAACGGGGGTTTCTCCCGCTCATCGACGAAGAGGAATTGCTGTCGCAGTTTCCCGAGCTTGCCCGGATCGATAAATTCTTCCAGATTTTCAGCCCGTCTGGCACCATCACGCTTCGGTCACCCAATATCAAACAGCACGACGTCCCGCTTAGCCGCACGGCGCTCGAAACGACGTTCAGCGGAAAGTCTATTTTTGAATCGGCGAAGTACCCGAAGGAGCCACCGCTCCGGCTCGTGTCCGTTCCGATCATCTACCGGGGGAACTTGCTCTACATCGTGCAAGTCGGGACGTCGATGGAGTCGATCGACGAGACGCTGCGCCGGCTGCTGTTGGTGTTGCTGGTCACCGTGCCGATTGCGCTGGCGGTGTCGCTGGCCAGCGGATGGTTTCTGGCCGGCCGCGCGCTGCGCCCCGTCGATGCGATTACGCTGGCGGCGCAGCGCATTGCCGCCGGCGATCTTAGCCAGCGGTTGACGATGTCGACATCTCCCGACGAGATCGGACGCCTGGCCAGCATGTTTAACGACATGATCGGCCGGCTCGATGTGTCGTTCCGGCAGATTCGTCAATTTACCAGCGATGCATCCCACGAGCTGCGGACGCCGTTGACCGTCATGAAGGGCGAGACGGAGTTGACGCTCCGCCGTCCCCGCCCACTCGGCGATTATCAAACCGTGCTCGAAAGCAATCTGGAAGAAATCGACCGCATGACGCACATCGTCGACGAGTTGCTGTTCCTCTCCCGCGCCGATATGGGAGAGGTGAAAATGGAGACGCTGCCGGTCAGTTTGGAATCGCTCGTCGAAGACATCCATCGGCAAGCGCCACTGCTCGGGCAAGAGCGCAATATCGCCGTGACGCTCGGCGCGGTGCAACCGGCCGTGGTCCAGGGCGATGAGCTCCGGTTGCGGGAGCTGCTGTTGAATCTGGTTGAGAATGCCATTAAGTATTCCCATCCTGACGGGAACGTCGAAATTGCTCTTGTCGCAGACGGAGCGAATGCGCGGCTGTCGGTCACGGACCAAGGGATCGGCATTGCTTCGGAGGATCTGCCCAGAATCTTCCATCGTTTTTTCCGCACCGATGGCGCCCGGGCCCATACGAAGAAGGGCACCGGCCTCGGCCTCGCCATTTGCGCCTGGATTGCCGAAGCGCACAAGGGGCGTATCGATGTAACTAGCGAACTGGGTGCCGGATCGACGTTTACCGTGACGCTTCCCTTGGCAGCTCCTTCCGCTTAACGACTTCTAATTCGCACCTAATCCCGTTCTCATTGCCGGTTGTTACGGTTACTCGTACGTCGATACGAGCAGGACCGTTCAACGGTCTCATTATCACCAGGAGGATGTTATGAAGGAGTTGGTTCAGAAGGCGGTCGTTGCGAGTTGTGCCGTCGTCGCGGTGGGAGCGATGCTGGCCTGGGGCGGGCAACCGTTGCCCTTTTCCCATGCCTCCAGTGGAGCTGCGGCGGCGGCTGCCGGGGCGCCGCCGATTGTTTCGGCGGCGAACGGGTTTACGGAAGTGGCCAAGGCGGTCACGCCGGCGGTGGTCAATATCACAACCGTCATGGGAGAGAAAGCTTCCGACGGGCGGAAGATTCCCGATGAGTTGCGCGACCGGATGGAAGAATTTTTTGGCGGGCCCGGCGGCCCCCGCGGATTTCGCGGGCCGCAAGGTCCGGGTGAGCCGCGCGGGCATCGCGGCGGCGGTCAAGGCTCCGGCGTGATCGTGTCCGCGGAGGGCTATGTGCTGACGAATAATCATGTGATCGACGGCGCGAAGGAAGTCACGGTGACGTTGCCGGACAAACGTGAATTCAAAGGCACGATTGTCGGAACGGATCCCAAAACGGATTTGGCGGTGGTGAAGATCGATGGACAGAATTTGCCGGCGGTTGTGTGGGGCGATGCCACCAAACTGCAAGTCGGTGAATATGTGCTGGCGGTCGGAAATCCGTTTGGATTGAATTCGACGGTGACGCTCGGCATCGTGAGCGCGCTGGGTCGCGGCCGGATGGGCATCACGCAGTATGAAGACTTCATTCAGACGGATGCCGCCATCAATCCAGGGAACTCCGGCGGCGCCTTGGTCAATACGCGCGGAGAACTGGTCGGGATCAATACGGCGATCTTCTCACAGACCGGCGGCTATCAGGGCGTGGGGTTTGCCGTGCCGACCAGCATGAGCAAGCCGATCTATGAAAGTCTGGTCAAGAGCGGCAAGGTCGTGCGCGGCTATCTGGGTGTCGGAATCCAGGATCTCAGCCAGGATCTCGCCAAGTCGTTCGGGATCAAACAGGCCGCGGGCGCGCTAGTCAGCGACGTGAAGGAAGAGAGTCCGGCAGGCCAGGCCGGGCTGAAGCAGGGCGATGTGATCGTTGCATATCAAGGCTCGCCAGTTGAGGACGCGGTGGCGCTCCAGCGCCTTGTGACCAGGACGACGGTCGGGATGAAAGTGCCGGTCAAGGTGATCCGCGACGGCCATGAGAAAGACCTCACGGTGACGATTGGAGAACAGCCGGATACGACGAAGGTTGCGAAAGCCGAAGTTGGTGAAGCGGATTATGCGTTCGCCGGAGTGGCTGTCCAAGACTTGGATCGGGAAACCGCGAAGGAGCTAGGTCTCAAGGGCAAGACGCAAGGAGTCGTCGTGACCGGCATCGAGCCGGAGAGCGGCGCCGAGAAAGCCGGTTTGATGACGGGCGATGTCATTCGTGAGATCAACCGCCAGCCGGTCAAGTCGGTTAAGGAATTCGAGAAAGCGTCGTCGGCGATCAAGAAGGGTGAGAATGTCCTGATCTTGATCGACCGCCGCGGCAACGCGCTATTCCTGACCGCGAAGGTGTAGGGAGATTTCAGCCAGGGGGTGAGGTTGAACCTCACCCCCGCCAGTGATTTCTGTCGGGCGTCCGCTAATCGAACACGACGGTTTTTCTTCCATACACCAAAACCCGATGCTCGATATGCCGCCGCACGGCGCGCGCGAGGACAATTTCTTCCAGGTCGCGTCCCTTCCTCACTAAATCGTCGACCGTATCTCGGTGTCCGACGCGAATGACATCCTGTTCAATAATCGGCCCTTCGTCGAGGTCCTGTGTTGCATAGTGGGCGGTTGCGCCGATGATCTTCACGCCGCGCTCATAGGCTTGCCGGTAGGGATTCGCCCCGATGAACGCGGGAAGAAACGAGTGATGAATATTAATCACTGGGCAGCCGATTTGAGCGAGGAAGTCCGCACTTAGAATTTGCATGTAGCGGGCCATGACGACCAGTTCAACGTGATGGGATTTCAACGTTGCGATAACTTGCTGCTCTTGCTGAGGCTTGGTGTCTTTGGTGACCGGCAAAACGACGAACGGGATTTTGAAGAGGTGGGCCCATTCGGCGCAGGTCTCGTGATTGGATGCGATGACCGGGATGTCGATGCGCAATTCGTCCCGGCGGTGGCGTTGGAGCAGATCGGCCAAACAGTGGTCTTGCTTCGAGACCAGCATGCCGACGCGCGTCCGGTGGCTAGAATGGTGAACTTCGTAACGCATCTCGAACACTTTGGCGATGGGCGCGAAGGCGGCGGAGATGTCGTCGGGAGGAATCTGCAAACCCTCCGTGGCGAATTCCATCCGCATCAGGAAGTCGTTCGTTTCTTCATCGGTATGGTGATCCGAGTCGAGGATGTTGCCGCCAAAGTCGTGGATGAATCCCGACACGCGGGCGACAATGCCCTTCCGGTCTTTGCAGTGGATCAGAATCACCACGGAATCTTTACGATTGGCTGCCATAGCGGATGTGCCCCTTTCGTCAATGTTCAGAGAGTGTAGCAGATCGGAAATGGAGTATAGGATGCGGTTAGGAGACGATGTGGCCGACGAGATCGTAGGTGGCGGCGTCGGTGATCTCGACCTTGACGAAGTCTCCAGGATGAGCCGATCCGTCGTTAATATAGACGACGCCGTCGATCTCGGGGGCCAGGCCTTCGTGCCGACCTTCCAGCAGCAGCGGAGTTTCTTCCGATGGTCCTTCGATGAGCACGTCCAGCACAGAACCGATGCGCGCCTGTCCTTGCGCGCTGGCGATGCCTTCCTGGATCGTCAGCAGCTCGTTTCGCCGTTCGTCCATCACGGCCCGTTCAACTTTCTCGTCGAGCGACAGCGCGCTGGTATCTTCTTCATCCGAGTAGAGGAAGACCGCCACTCGGTCGAATTCTCTTTCCGTTACATAGGTCTTCAGCTCTTGATAGGCGCTTTCCGTTTCGCCGGGAAAACCCACGATGAAGGCCGTGCGAAAGGCGACCCCTGGGATCCTGGTGCGAATGCGGTCCACGAGCTTGTCGATCGCGGCGCGAGTTCCCAGCCGGTGCATGCGCTTCAGCATCCGGTCGTTGATATGCTGGAGCGGCATGTCGATGTACTTGGTAATCTTTTCTTCGCCCGCATAGAGGTCGAGCAGCTCATCGGTGACTTGCTGGGGGTATAGATAGAACGGCCTGATCCAGCGGATGTCCGGCACCTTCACGAGCGCGCGAAGCAGCGCGGTCAATCCGTCTCGAATCCCGAGATCCACGCCGTAGTTGACCGTGTCCTGAGAAATGAGATTGAGCTCTTTCACGCCCTCGCCGGCGAGGCGCGTCGCTTCAGCCACAATGGACTCGATAGAGCGGCTCCGCTGTTTCCCGCGCATGATGGGAATGGCGCAGAAGGCGCAGTTCCGGTTGCAGCCTTCGGCGATCTTCACATAGGCGCTGTGCGGCTTGCCGAGCCGGAGGCGCGGCGCATCCGCGTCGTAGAGATAGGGCGGTTCGCTGATCCAGAGCCGTTGCTGCCGTTTTTTGGGTGTCAGAAGGTCCCGGCAGATCTCGGCAATCTTGCCGAATTCGCCAGTGCCGACGACTCCGTCCAGTTCAGGTAGTTCTTTGAGCAGGTCGCCTTGATAGCGCTGGGCCAGACAGCCCACCGCAATCAGCACCTTGCAGGCGCCCTTCTGTTTCAGTTTGCCATGTTCGAGAATCGTGTTGATCGATTCCTGCTTGGCCTCTTCGATGAAACCGCAGGTATTGATGATGACGACCTCAGCTTTCTTCGGGTTGCCGGTCAACTGAAAGCCGTCGTTCACGAGCGTGCCGAGCATCACTTCCGAGTCCACCTGGTTTTTGGAACAGCCCAGATTGACGAAGCCGATGGTCGTTTTATGAGCGGCGTCGGCGGCCTTGGCCCGCGCGGCTTTCTTGGCCGGTTTTTTGCGGTCGAGTTGAATCAGCGGCGTAGACATCGCCCGGCAGTCTACGGGAGGGGTGAAAAGCCTGTCAACGCGCCTCAGTTCGCGGGACTTGAAATCCCGCGCAGGCTTCACCTACAGTGCGGTCCGTGATCCGAACTTTTAAAGGCGTCAAGCCCACGATCCCGGATTCCTGCTTTATCGAAGACACCGCCGTAGTGATTGGCGATGTGGCGATGGGGGAGGATTGCAGTGTCTGGTTCAACGCCGTGATCCGCGGCGATGTCCACTACATCCGCATCGGGAACCGGACGAACGTGCAGGATCTCTGCATGTTGCACGTGACGCACGACACTCATCCCTTGATCATTGGGAATGAGGTGACGATCGGGCACAGTGTGGTGTTGCATGGCTGCACGATCAAGGACCGTGTCTTAGTCGGCATGGGGGCGATTGTGATGGATGGCGCTGTGATCGGGGAAGATTCCGTCATCGGCGCCGGGGCGCTCGTCACGGAAGGGACAATTGTGCCGCCCAAGAGTCTAATCCTTGGATCTCCAGCCAAGGTGAAACGTGCGGCGACCGAGCAAGAGTTGGCCTGGGTCAAAGAGTCGGCGGCGAATTACGTGAAGTACGCCCGCCAGTACATGGACGATTCGTCGAAGCCACCCACCGGCTTTAGGGTCTAGCGATCCGGGGCCGTCGAATTTTTTTCACCGCCGAACCAATCTTCATAAAACAGACCGGATCTCCCACCAAGGCAGTTGGGAATTGGACCCGTTCCACGAGGTACGGGATCTTCTTGCGATGGCACCAGTCGGCGATCCAGACCACTTCTTCCGTCGAGGTCGTGACCAGTCCAGGCAGGCTCAGCTTCGGCATGACGCGCTCGACAATCGAACGGACGATGCGCCGCTGCCGTTCAAACTTTGCAGGGTCGAAGGTGACCGGATTCGCATTTCCATAGGACAGCGGCGCCAGGTCTGGGAATCGCTCCGGATCGTTGAGCACACTCACCATCCAGAGATGATCGAACCGTCCCTTGGCCTTCGCCGCATCAAGGGCGTGAAACCGGACCGGCAAGGAGCGACAGGCTCGATTGATGGCGGCGACTTCAGTGCGGCGAAGATTGTATGGGGCGACGTCTCGCTGGAGGTCGAGGGCTTCCATAAGCAGCGGCGGAAGTTCCGCGACGCCGGCTCCCACGTAGAGGCTTCGCCCCTGCGGGGCGAGGCGGTCGCGCAGCGCCAGCGCGATCCGGTTCCCCAGCCGTTCACAGGGCTTGCGCTTGGCCTTCCAGAATTCATCGCCACCTTCATAGCAATACACCGGGCCGAGAGCGTTGTAGTCCAGTTGGGAGAACAAATTAGCAATCGCCCGTCGGGTCTTTACCGAAAGGTCTCTTCCCATAAACAAGTCCCTGCTCTCCCTTGACCGGGTGTGTAACCAGGTCTATAAAGTATTTATCATGCCGAGGAGATCATCAGCCTTCACTCGCGCCACCGACATTCGTGAGCTGCCTTCGTACGGCTTTGCGGAAGCCGCGCAATACCTGCGCATCCCTCGGACCACCATTCGGGACTGGGTCACGGGCCGATATTATGGAGGGCCTGCCAGTCGTCGATTTTCCAAGCCAATCATCGCGTTGGCCGATCCAAGTGCGCGATCCCTCTCTTTCATGAATCTCGTCGAGATCCATGTGCTTGACGCAATTCGCCGAGAATACAACATTCCGCTGGAAAAAGTGCGAAAAGCCGTCGCCTATCTCTCCAAGCAATTCCCGTCGAAACATCCGTTGGCCGACCGTGAGTTTGAAACGGACGGCCTCGATCTATTCATTCAAAAGTTTGGGCAGTTGATCAACATCTCGCAAGCAGGACAACTGGCCATGAAAGAAGTGCTGCAGACCCATCTGCAGCGGATCGAGCGAGATCTCTCAGGCATCCCTGTCCGGCTCTATCCGTTCACCCGCAAACGGGAGTCTCGTGAAGAGCCGCGGGCAGTCGTCATCGATCCACACGTGTCATTCGGCCGGCCCGTCTTGTCGGGTACCGGCATTCCGACCGCCGTGATTGCGGAGCGGTACAAAGCCGGTGAATCGATGGACGCGCTTGCAGATGACTATGGACGTCAGCGGTTCGAAATCGAAGAAGCCATCAGGTGCGAGCTCGCCCTCGACGCCGCCTGAACCTCTCGTCTTTTTCCTCGACCGCTCTCTTGGGAAGAAACGCATTGCCACCGCTCTCCGCGCCGCCGGATCCATTGTCCAGATTCACGACGATTATTTTCCGCCGGATGCCAAGGACGAACAGTGGTTAACCTACGTCGGGCAGAAGGGCTGGGTGGTGCTCACCAAAGACCATCGCATCCGATACCGGAATCTTGAACGAACGGCGCTCATGCAGGCCGGTGTCGCGGCGTTTATCCTTACTGCTGGCGATCTTCAAGGAGATGAGATGGCCCGCATCTTCGTGGATGCTCTTCCGGCCATCTCGAAGTTTCTCAGAAAACACGAGAAGCCGTTCATCGCCAAAGTCGGCAGATCTGGTTCGGTGTCCATGCTGCTTCAATAGTCCGAACCTTGCTTGGATGGTTACCCATTCTGATGGCTCACCCTTGTGCTTAGTAGTTTAGGGTGACACTTCTGAGCCCTATTCAGATCTACTCGAAATCACTGAATCCACGAGAGCAAAGAGTTAGAGAAAAGCTCGTCTTGGCTGGAGTAGGCAGGGATAAGGCTGGCTTGAGTGTGAACGGCTAGTCGAGATGATTCGGTGAGACTGCGTGAGACCCCATCCTAGCCGTTCAGATACGAAGGGCGTTCCATGCCGCATTTTTCGAAAATTTCAGTATAAAAGGGAAGCATTGCCTCTTTTGTCGTCTGGCCAGCCCGGTACGTTCCTTCAACTTCTATGCTATCACTCACGCAAAGTGGACCATCTGTTCTTATGTCCATGTAACCCGACTCTGGTGGCACGGTTAACTGGCGGCCCTTAACACCGGTAATCCCCGCTATCCAGTGATAGGGTGGTGGCACATCCAACATTTTTAGGAAATGGGCATACTGAGCACAACGCTCATTAAAATTTTCCTCGAAAAAGGGGATCCACTTACTATGTCGTGCGAGCAATGTTGTGTCGGTACTCCATATTTCTCCAGTCTGAAAGGCGAATACTGTGCTCGATGCTTCTTTGCGGTTTTGTTGTTCGTCAATTGCGCCAGAAACGTCGAAAACTCCCCAGCCATCCTCAGCACGCAACCAGCTATAGCCAGAACTCCGCAAGAAGGGGAGCAAGTGAATAGTATTACCCGATATCGCGAGTTCTTTGAGTTGGCGAGGCGTCCATGACTTTTGAGGAGGTGTAGCGGGCATGACGCGAAGCCAGATAGCAGGCCCCGGCTTTAGAAAAACTTTATAGCTGCCCTGGTTCCAATGACCTTCATCGTATCCGAGTTCCACATTTGTACTTCTGAAGCGGGCAGGTCCGTCTTTGGGAGCAGCTTTAGGGAATATGGGTGCTGGTTGGGCGGGAGGTAGTGATATCGTTGCAATGCTAGCCTTGATAGCCTTCTTCAAGCTCGTAACCAATTTGCGCCTTTCATCGGCCTTTTGTTGATCTGAGGCACCCTCCGGCAATTTGAAGCGTGTCGGCCATCGAACGTGAGCAAGGTCGAAAGGCAGTGTTTCATGGGAAGGCTCGCCGTATGCGTCATTCATAACCGAGATGACGCGGGAGTGGCCTAAGGATTTCAAGGCCCACCCATACTCGATAAGCACATTCGGATTTGGCGTTGGCCGTCCATCTACTCGCGTTGCGGCGAACGTCACATCTGCAACGAAGACGGCAGCCGCATCAATTTTTCTAAAGATCGTTTCTGCTATAGGCGGCTGGCCTGCTTCACCTTGTGTGTCACTGTCCACTATGAGCTCGTCGCGCAATGCGTCATCAATGTAGGATTCTGCTTCGATTTCTTCACAGGCCTCTTCAAGAGCTTTTCGTAAAAAGTTTCTCCCGGTTTTTGTTGGTGCGTCGCTTTGCCAGGAAAAGAAAATCGAAGTTTTCATGGTTTTACAATGTTAGCCAAAGAGGAACAGTTTATGCCTGCAGTCAGTAAGCTTTTTGCATTGAGCATGTGGCATGAAGTCGCTCTGGAACTGGCGGCGGTTATATTTTCATCAAGTCGGTTTGCCGCCAGAGGTTCTTAATGTCCTTGACGGGCTTGAGGCAGAGCGAAAATGCCGCAAGAGTCGGTACCCGCGAGCCATGCAATCGGCGCAGTCCACGATTTGTCTCATAACGACGCCCCCCCCTTCGTCCATATTGAAGTTGTTGGCCAGTTCCTCAGTATCAACAACGGTTTCATGACTTGTTGTCCTCGCATGATAGCCTATTGGTCGGACAGTCTAGCCACATTGCCGATGGCAAGGTTACGTATCAGGTCACTGGGTGATCGCTAGTACTGCGGCTGTGACGGCATCCGCCACGGCGTTGAGGAAATGAAGGTTGAGTGTATCGATCGTATCGGTCGAGCGATGATAGTGTGGATTTCGAAAATTCGCGGTATCGGTCGCCATCACGGCGGGAATGCCTTGTTCCCAAAAGGCTGTGTGATCGCTTCGTCTGGTGTCGGGCAATTGTTCTCCATTGCCCGGCACGATGAGGGGAACAATTGGGATCATGGGCGTCATGGTATGCGTCAAGGTCGTCGTCAGTTGAGCCGAGGCTTGGTTGCCGATCAGCGCTAGAAAGTTTCCCACGGAGGGCACGGCCACGGGAATGCCGGGCGGGGTTTTCTGCGAACCTTCCCGATCGCTGGCGTAGCCCACGCATTCGAGCACGATGGCGCCATGCACGGAATGACCGGTTGCGGCGAGATGCTTCACGTAGGCGCGGCTGCCCAGCAGGTCTTCTTCTTCCAGACAGAAGGCGATGAATTGGACCGGCCTTGCCAGAGCGGTTGGCGCAAGCCGGCGAGCGACTTCGAGCAGCACGGCGAGGCTGCTCGCATTGTCGTCGGCGCCGGGCGACCCTTCGACGGTATCGTAGTGGGCGGCTAGAATCAGCGGCGCGGCGGACGTGCGATGCGCGGCGGGCTTGGTCCCGATCACGTTGTCGTAAGGTTTGCCCCAAGCAGCGAATCGGTGGGTGTCGGCAACTAGTCCGGCCCGGGTGAATTGTTGCGACAGATAGGTCGCGGTTTCACGTAATGCGGCCGGCGATGTGCGGGGATGGCGCTCTCGTACGAGCGCGGCGAGATGTGTCAGGAGGTGGCTGGCCACGTGCGGCGCACCTACGACACGATCTCGGTGCCGATGCCTTTGCGGGTGAAGATTTCGAGCAAGAGGGCGTGCGGAATGCGGCCGTCGATGATGTGGGCCTTCCCGGCCCCTCCGGCCAGTGCATCGAGGCAGGCATGCACTTTCGGCAACATGCCTTCGCCGATCACGCCCTTTTTGACCATCCGCTGCACGTCTTTCCGCGAGACCGTCGAAAGGTGGCGGTTGTTGGCGTCGCGGATTCCCTTGATGTCGGTCATCATCACCAGCTTTTCCGCGTGGAGCGAGGCGGCAATGGCACCGGCGACGAGGTCGGCGTTGATGTTGTAGGTGTTGCCGTTCTTGTCGGTTCCGATCGGCGCGATGACCGGAATGTAGTGGTCTTGTTGAAGCTTCAGCACGAGACTGGAGTCAACGGATTGCACTTCGCCGACTAATCCGAAATCGCCTTGGTCGTCGCCTTCCAAATCTTTGCCTAAACTCTTGGCCCAGGATTTGGCGGTGAGCGGTTGCGCCATGAGCAGCCCGCCGTCTTTTCCGCTGAGGCCGACAGAGCGCCCTCCATGGCGATTCAGCAGTTCCACGATTTCCATGTTGATCTTGCCGGCCAGGACCATCTCCACGATTTCCATGGTGGCTTCGTCGGTGATCCGGACGCCGTGGCGAAACTTGGCTTCGATGCCGAGCCTGGTCAACATCTTGTCGATCTGGGGGCCGCCGCCATGCACGATGACGGGATTGAGCCCGACATACTTGAGCAGGACGATGTCTTCCGCGAACCGCTCCTTGAGCGCAGTCTCGGTCATCGCATGCCCGCCATACTTAATGACGACCGTTTTGCCTCGGAAGGTGCGGATGTAGGGGAGCGCCTCGATCAGGATATTGGCTTTCTTAATCAGTCGATTCATGGGCGGCTCCTAGTTCTCGGGGATGTCTTCGGTTACGTTCCACTTCCGTCACTGCGGCGCATGCAGGCGCGCGGCCCGTGAATATATCAATTTCGCCCAGAAACACAATCCCGTTCCGCTCGAAATCGTAAGGATAGTCGCGCGATTTTAGCGGTCGAGTTGCGGCTCATGACGCAGGAGGGTCTTTTCGTGGCGGCGTCTTCGTAGTTTTGGCCCTGGGATGCGCGCGGTCATAGACGGCCAGCAGCTGGTCGGTCGCCAGATGGGTATATTTTTGTGTGGTGCTGAGCGAAGCGTGCCCCAACATTTCTTGGATAGAACGGAGATCTGCGCCTTCGTCGAGGAGATGGGTTGCGTAGGAGTGGCGGAGCGCATGGGGGCTAACGGCACCGCCTGCCAGGCGGCTGGAATAGCGGGCGACGAGGCGGGCGACGCTGCGCGCGGTCAAGCGGCCGCCCTGGTGGTTGAGAAACAGTGGCATCGTAGCGTGGCCCCGATCGGCTGCCAGGTTCAACGAATGACGATAGGCCTGGATCGCTTGGAGCGCGACATCGCCAATGGGAACGATCCGTTCCTTCCGGCCTTTCCCGCGCAGATGGACGAGTTCGTCGGCTTGGTTGAGGTCGCCAAGATTCAACCCCACGGCTTCACTGACGCGGGCGCCGGTGGAATAGAGCGTCTCTAAAATAGCGCGATCGCGGAGCGACAAGGGCGCGACGCCTTTCGGAAATTCCATCAGCGCGTTGGCGTCGTCTTTTGTCAGCACCCGCGGCAGAGTCTTAGGGAGCTTCGGGCTTCGGATATCTTCGGCTGGATTCTTTGCGACAGTCCCTTCGCGGACATGGAACCGGTAGAAGCTTCTCAGGCAGGCGAGCTTGCGTGCGAGGGAGGAGGCTTTTTCCCCCTTCCGGTCAAGCCAGTGCAAATAGGCGCGCAGGGAGTCTGTGGTCACGTCGCCAATCGGGAGCCTGTGCGGTCTTTTCGTCGCCGATTGGGCCTGAATGAGAAAGGTCGTCAGCTGTTGGAGATCCGAACGATAACTGCGGATGGTTTCCGGCGAGGCCTGCCGCTCGACGGCGAGAAAGGTCATGAAAGCGCGGATTGCGTCATCCATCTTTCAAAATCCTCACGAGCCCGCTGGGCAATGAGCTGCCGCTTCTTTTCTTTATCTCGAATCGGTTGCGCAAGGGGCGGGAAGAGGCCGTAATTCGTATTCATCGGCTGGAAATGTTTTGGGTCGGACGAGGCGACATGGCCGACTAGGCACCCGTGAGCGGTTGTGGCCGGTGGAGTCACGAGTGGCAGTCCCGCGAGGGCGCGCGCCGCATTGATGCCTGCGAAGCCGCCCATGGCGGCGGATTCGGTATAGCCTTCCACGCCGATCAATTGACCGGCGAAAAACAGCGTGCCGCGCGATTTGAACTGCAAGGTGTTCAAGAGCAGGTGCGGCGCGTTAATAAAGGTGTTGCGATGCAGGCTGCCGTACCGGAGGAATTCCGCCTGTTCCAAGCCGGGGATCATGCGAAACACGCGCTTCTGTTCCGGGTAGGTCAGCTTCGTCTGAAACCCGACCATGTTGTAGCAGGTCCGATGCACGTTTTCGGTTCGGAGTTGAATGACCGCAGTCGGCCGCTTTCCGGTTCGCGGATCTTCCAGGCCGACCGGTTTCAGCGGGCCGAAGAGCATCGTTTGCCGGCCCCGTTCCGCCATGACTTCAATGGGGATGCAGGCTTCAAAATAGGGTGTCTTCTCGAATTCTTTCGGCTGCACTTTTTCAGCCGCCATCAGCGCGTCGTAAAAGGCGTTGTATTGCGCCTCGTCCATCGGACAGTTCAGATAGTCGGCGCCCCCTTTATCGTACCGCGAGGCGGCGAAGACGATGTCCATATTGATTGACTCTGTGTCGATGATCGGCGAGATAGCGTCGAAGAAATATAAATGGTGCGATTGCGTCACGGCGCGGATTGCCGCCGACAGTTTGTCCGACGTTAAGGGGCCGGTGGCAATGATGCAGAGGCAATCGGTCGGGATCTCGGTGATCTCTTCATGCAGAATGCGGACATTCGGGTGGCTTTCCAACGCTTGCGTGATCGCGAGAGAAAATTGATCGCGATCGACGGCGAGCGCCGAGCCAGCCGGCACCCGAGCCTGTTCGGCCGAGGCAATAATCAACGACCCCAGCCGCCGCATTTCTTCCTTGAGAATGCCGGGGGCGTTCAACGGATCGGCCGACCCGAGCGAATTGGAGCAGACTAACTCCGCCAAGCCGCCGGTTTTATGCGCTTTCGTCATCTCCTTCGGACGCATCTCGTAGAGCGTCACCTTCGCGCCTCGATTGGCCGCCTGCCAGGCTGCTTCGGAGCCAGCCAGCCCGCCTCCAATGATGACGATGTCATCTCTCATGCCCACACCCGCTCCTCTCAGGGAAAATAGGAACGCGCATTCTAGAAACCGTGTTTCTGTGAAGTCAAGGCGGCCGCTTCCAGCCATAGGCCAATTGCTGCATCATTCTCAGTCTGTACAATTGAACCCGTGAATTGCTCCGTGCTAGACTTGGCCCGCATGGGCGATTGGCTCAGTGGTAGAGCGCTTCCTTCACACGGAAGAGGCCACAGGTTCGATCCCTGTATCGCCCACCATGCGTACTTCGAACCCCCTCTAATACGCTACTCGGCTGACGCGCTCGATAATTGCCCAGTTTCTGGACAGAATCGGAGCCGTCGGCTACACTTCACACTGTATTTCAGGGATTGTAGAGGCTACGGCCGATGGGATCGAACAAAGTGAGGGTAGATATGCGACCAACATCATGGGCAATGGGCGCGGTGCTGATGGCGGTGCTTGCAACAGGATGCACGACGACGAATCAAGCAGGCACGGCGGCAGAAAAGGAATACAATCCTCCGACAAGTATTTACAACGTGTTGGATAGCACGGCGCTGGTCTATTCAGATCCGGTGGCCGGCAGCCCGATTAACGACAACCCAATCCGCTGGATGGGATTCTTGCTTCACCCGCTCGGCCATGCGTTAGATTATGCGGTGAACCGGCCGATCTATACTTTGACCGGCGCGTTCCCGTATTTGTTCGGCTTCACGGCTGAAGACAATATGCAAGACAGTCAGCGCCGGTAGACGCCGCTCGCCACTCATCGAGAAAGCCCGTTCCCTTATTCGAGGGGGCGGGCTTTTTCTTGCCCGTTCGCAAAGCTCCACGAATTCGTGTAAGTTTCATTGGCTTCAGACTCTGGATCCTCGACCGGAGACCCTATGCCGTTGTTTCGCCGATTCGGCACTCTTGCAATAAGCGGTATTCTTTTCAGCCTGATTGCCGGATGTAGCGGTCCGCCGCCTCCGATCAGACCCAATCTTCCCCCTTCCGAGAGCGACCTCATCCTGCTCAAGACGACGGCTGAGTTGTGCGACCGCAAGCCTGAGGTTTTAAAAAAAGTTCCGCCTCACACATTCACCGCGCGACCCTGGGGAAGCGGCCAGGAATTATTGTACCCCGCAGCGCACAGTCCCTCGCATGCAGATGAATCTTACTTTTTCGACGAGGACGGACTGCTTGTGGGGGCGATCTTTATGTTTCCAAGCGGGTTGGACCTCGAACCCTATCCAGTTTTGAGAAGGACACTGTCGGTCTTAAAGCCGGAACTGGAGTTCTATCTGAACGTCTCGCAGCTGGCGACGAAGGCCAACATGGACTCCAGCACCATCTTTGCGACCGGCGATGAAAAAACGACGGTCGAGTACCTGGTGACCGGCAACCGAGAGCATATGGCTCTCCTCACCGCTTCGTTCACCATCGATCCGTATGTCAGACTCTTTTCCCCTTACCGGCGGGAATTCCTCGACCGGCTTAGGGCTCCGGCCGGCGGCAAGTCGGGAATGAAGATTGAGAGCCAGGGAAGCGAAGATAAAGAGCCCTTTACCTCGTTGCAGCAATTCGCGAGAGGGCAGACGGCGCAATTAGCCTATTGCAAGGACAAGCATTACGACATTGCGGCCGATGCCTACCAGAAGTCGATCACGAGCGGCTTTGCCAACAAGGTGTGGATGGCGGAAGCGCACCATCGGTTGGGCGTTTCGCTGGAGGCAAAGGGGCAGCTTGAAAAAGCGAAAGCTGAAATGCTTCAGTCGCTCGCTATTCGGCCGAATGTGCCGGAAGTAATGAACAATCTCGGGACGGTCCATACTAAACTCGGAGAGAAAGCGGCGGCGCTGAGCTTATTTGAAAAGGCCGTGATTCTACGGCCGAACTACGCCATGGCTCGGTACAATCTGGCGGAGGCCTACGAGCCGACGAATCCGAAACGGGCGCTCGCCGAATATGAAACCTTCTTGGCTCTTGTCGAAGGAATTCCCGAAGAAGAGGGGCGAATTGCCCGAGTCAAAGAGCGGTTGAAATTTCTCAAAAAACCGTGAAGAGAAATGAGGGGGCTGGATTACCGGCGAGCCCGTTCTTTTTGTTCCTGAACGGTTTTACACTCGATGCAGAATGTCGTCACGGGGCGGGCCTTGAGCCGCTTGTAGGGAATGTCTTCGCCGCACTGTTCGCAGATGCCGTAGGTCTGCTTCTTCATCCGATCCAACGCCTCGTTGACCTTCTTGAGCAGGTTTTGCTCGCGCTCCATGATGCGCATGGAGAAGCGCTGATCTTCTTCCGCAGAGGCCTGGTCGCTCACATCCGGCAGTGCTTCCGGGGTGTTGTGCTGCGCCAGCACTTCCCCTGCTTCTTCAAGCAAATCCGCCCGCTGCCGCTCTAAGGCGCGCTGAATGTCAGGGTACTTCGAACGGCTTTTTGAAGCAGCCGGTTTTTTGAGGGAAGAGGGTTTCTTGGCTTTAGTGGGCGCCGCTTTAGCGGCCGTCTTCGTGCGTGAAGAAGTCGTTCTCGACGCGACAGTCTTTTTGGGGGAAGTACGTGCCTTCATGGCTGCTGGCTCCGATCATCCCAAACGTGTTGGAACTATAGCAGTCGCCCAAAGAATGGGTCAACGGGAATGATGCGGGAGCCTACAGGTCCCGGCGGCCCTCAATCGACTTGAGCAGCGTAACTTCATCGGCATACTCGATATCCATGCCGACGGGAATGCCATAGGCGATGCGAGATACCCGGGCGACAAAGGGCTTGAGCAATCTGGTGAGGTAGATCGCGGTCGCTTCCCCTTCAATCGTCGGACTGGTCGCGAGAATGACTTCGTCCACACCGCCGAGCTTCACCCGCTCGGCCAATTCCTCTGCTCGAATATCCCCCGGACCGATGCCGTCGAGCGGAGAGAGGGTGCCCAGCAGCACATGATAGAGCCCGCGATAGCCGGCCGCCCGTTCGATGGCGTAGGTCGTGCTGGGCTCCTCCACGACGAGGATTTTCGTGCGGTCTCGTTTGGGATCGAGGCAGAATTCGCACAACTCGCCTTCGGCAATATTGCGGCATTGCTGGCAAAAAGCCAGTCCGTCTTTGACCGCACGAATGGCTTCGGCTAGCCGGAGCGCATCCTCGCGCTCTGCCTTGAGTATGTGAAAGGCCAGCCGCTGCGCGCTTTTCTGTCCGACGCCGGGCAGGCGAACCAGTTCTTTGATGAGCCGGGCGAGCAGCCCGCGTTGATCGATTGGCATAGGTGGATCGGTGGTATTCCGTTGAGCCGATAGCGCGCGTCGCTCGGTTTGTTAAAACAGCCCCGGCATCTTCATCCCGCCCGTCAGGGCCTTCATATCCTGCTCCATCAGCTCCTTCGCTTTGTGGAGCGCATCGTTCGACGCGGCCAGCACGAGGTCCTGAAGCATCTCCACATCGCCGCTTTTCCCGACCTCGGGATCGATAACCACGCCCACAATCTGCATGGCGCCGTTGGCCGTCACGGTAACGCTGCCGCCGCCGGCTGTACCCGTAGCGATTTTGGTCGCGGCCTGCTCCTGGATTTTGGCCATCTGATCCTGCATCGCCTTCGCTTGCTTCAAAATGTTCGACATGTCGCCAAAGGGATTTTTCATTCGCCGGTCTCCTTCTGTGCCACGGTGCGTACGGCTGCGAGATCCGCACCGAAAATGTCCAAGGCCTGTTTTGCGACGGGAGTCGCCCGTGCCTGCTCAAACAATACCATGCGCTGTTCCTGTTCTTTGGCCGCCCGCACTTGAGCCATGGTGAGCCCAGGCGGATCCGATGCGGAGAGCTCGATTGTGCGGATGCGAATCGGCTGCCCGACCTGCTGTTCGCAGAGCGCGGCTAAGGCGAGAAGATTATCTTCCTTCTCCATCCGAGAGCGAGCGAGCGCGGCCTGCTTCGTAAATCCAATCGTGACTTGCCCCCCCTCCAGCGAGACAAACCGGCCGGCCTCTAGGTAGGGTGCGAATCGGGGGTGCGATGCCGCAACTTCTTCCTGCACCAGGTCCCAATTGAGCGTGGGCGCATCCGGCGATGTTGCGGACAACGATTGTCCGGCTGGCGGCGATATGGGTGGGTGACTCGATGGGTTTTGCGGCTCAGATTCAGGCAATGAAACTTTGTTTGGCACCGATGCGTGAGGTGTTACGGGCGGCGCGGATTGAATTGCCTCGCCAGGCTTCGATGCGGCCGGCATTGCGGGGCGAGCTGTGCCCGATGGCCTAGTGGCTTGTGCAGGTTGTGGTACTGGCGAAGACGAAGGCCGAGAGGCCGGTGTGGCGGTTGGCGCCGATGCCGGACGAGTTGTTGCCGCGGCTGGGCTGGAGGCTGCTGGCTTTATAGCGGGCGCGGCCGTTGTCGTCTCAGGCTTTGAGGAAGCAGCCGTCGCGATATCGGTGCGGCGCTCCTGTTGTCGGGTCAGCCTGGTAGCGCGCACGGCCGCTGCCTCTAGCACGAAGCGCGGATGGGCGCTGTAGCGCAACGAGTCTTCCGCCTGCGAGAAAATCGTCAGCAGCTCTTGCAGTTGCTCCGGGGTCAGCTTCTTGGCTTCAACGGCCAATTGGTGAATGTCTTCTTCCGTGGCTTCGATCAAGCCGCGCAACTCTGGGCCGGTAGAGACGACCGAGGCAACCAGAAGGTTCCGGAGATGCTCCACGACATCGGAGCAGAAAGCTTTCAGGTCATGCCCGCGATCCAGTAGATTGGCGAGGACGGCCAATGCGGCCGGGCTGTCCTGCGTGAGAATCGCCGCGCTCATGCCCTGGACAAGCTCCTGCGGCACGGCGCCGAGCAGCACTTCCAGATCGGCATGGGCAATCGTTTTTCCGCCGAACGCAACGGCTTGATCGAGCAGGCTGAGCCCGTCGCGCATACTGCCTTCGCTGGCCCGCGCGAGCGCCGTGAAGCTGCGGTCTTCGATGGTCATGCCGTCTTGCTCCGCGACATGGCGAAGACGGTCGATAATCTCCTGGCGCGCGATCCGCCGGAAATTGTAATGCTGGCAGCGCGACAGAATCGTGGCTGGGATTTTGTGAATCTCCGTCGTCGCGAAAATGAACACCACATGCGACGGCGGCTCTTCCAGCGTTTTCAACAGCGCGTTGAAGGCCGAGTTCGACAGCATGTGCACTTCGTCGATGATATAGACGCGGTACTGTCCGCGAAAGGGCGAGAACTTCACATTCTCGCGGATCTCCCGCACATCGTCGACACTGGTGTTCGACGCACCGTCGATCTCCATCACATCGACCGAGGTGCCTTGCGTAATCTCGACGCAATTGACGCAGACATTGCAGGGGTGGCCGGTGGGGCCTTGTTCGCAGTTCAGCGCTTTGGCGAGAATACGGGCGACGGTCGTCTTGCCGACTCCGCGCGTGCCGGAAAAGAGATAGGCGTGCGCGATGCGCTTCGTCTCGACCGCGTTCATCAGCGTCTGAACGACGTGCGATTGGCCGACGACATCGTCGAACGTGCCGGGCCGGTATTTGCGGGCGGAGACTTGATAATCCATGTCAGAGCGGCTCACGTGCACACGAAGCGGGGCCAGGTGATCCTGCGGCACACAAAACTGACCGCTTACCGTTGCTTCCTTCCGGACCTGGCGGGGTTCACAGGGTCTTGTTGCACAGGGCCCGGCCCCTAATTCAGGCTGCTGAAAATGTCCTCCAGCGTCGTTCTCAGTCGTTCCATCCTCTCGACGTACTCCGAGTACGCCTCGTGGCCTGAACTTCTTGCGGCCTTGCCGAAGACCATGTTGAGCAGCCTGGTATGTCCGGTGCCTACTGAGCGAGTCAGCTAAGGCCGAACAAGGTTGAGTCCGGTTTGCTGTATGGCGGAGAGGGTGGGCATTCGAAGTCGCGCGTAGGTGCTTCGCACGCGCTCCTACGAGAGGGCCAGCCCCCTCGTACGCTCCCCACGCGAGGGACACATCCCCCACGATCCCCCTGTTCGACTCCCACCCCGCCCTATATTTTCGAGACGTCTATATCCCCGGTGATCGTTCGGGAGTTCACGCACCGGTTCGCTGTATGGCGGAGAGGGTGGGATTCGAACCCACGGTCCCATTGCTGAGACGCATGCTTTCCAAGCATGTCGATTCGACCACTCTCGCACCTCTCCGCGCCCATACGAGAAGCGGGATTGTAGCATTGCGGTCCGGTGAGCGGCAAGGCGCGAACCAATGGCGGCAGGGTTTGTGTAAACGTTCTTTCCTCAATGAGTATATGGCCGTCGATGATAGACGGATAAACGAACGACTTCCCGAGCCGATGAATTGTAGAGAGAGATTTTTCTCGTGCAACTGATTCCGACGGCGAAATCTGTAGACTTGCGACTAAATCATTTCGCCGGCCGAATCGAACGTGCCGTGTGTAGGAATGTGGAAGGCCTGAAACTATAAGTTTGACCGTGTAAGTTAATCAAGCTGAGGACCATACCTTGGAGTATAATCAATTCAAGATGAATACCGCTCCTTCTACGCGCAGTAGGATATTCGATTCATCAGAGCTAGTCGCTCAACTTGAGAAAGGGTGCATTTGGGCTCAAATTGATCGGGGCCGAGCGACTCAGTACGCCAAACTCATCACGGATTTTTTTGATGGTAGAGGAGATCGTCAGGAGCATGTATTGGCGTACCATGAGGCTACTGATATTGCCGAAATCTATAAACTCTGGTCGCTCAGAATCGATGAGTTTCCAGGCCTGAAAGAGAAGATCTCCGAGACGCTCAAAAGCGGGCCGCTCATCCAAGACAATGAGAATATAGCGGCTTCAAGCAATAGACCTCGAAATAATGCGTTTGCTTTTTTCGTTGCCGGACGATTACAGGCTGCGGGATGTGAGGTTTTGGCTGTAGATGGTATCAACCGAATCGGCGAGACCGGTCTTTGGTTTGGCGATGTTACCGTTCGCCATCAGAGCCTAGTATTCGATATCCAGTGTAAGCGGCCTCAATTTTCAGACACTGTAGAGCGAAATGTCGACAAAGCAAGAAAGCAAATTCTTAGCGCCCCCGTCCCCCGTATGGGAATTATAGCCATCGATACCTCAGTGATTATCCGTCCACGAGGGACGCTGCTGTCCGCTCAGAGTGTTGCAAGTGCTTCGCGAAAGTTAACTGATCTGATTCAGCCTTACGCAGAGACTTTACATAGGGAAAATGTTGGACCGGAAATCGCCGGCCTGATTTGGTTTGGTGGGATGCCTTGCATGATTACAGAGCCTTCCAGAATCCTTAGATCAACCGGCGAACGATATGAGATTACTAGGCCATATAGTGCTAGAGAGATCGCAGTCGATTTGAACCATTCATCACCGCATGCTGTTACCCTACTCAACATCGGAGAGCAACTGAATCATTGGCTAAGGGTGAAGTGGAATTGATTTCGGATGGGGAACTGCAAAGGGGTCAGGAATCTTTTCATAGTAATGGGGCCAGACATGAGTATTGACTTATGTGCCATCGACTGCCGAAATCACGACTGACATTTAGGGGCATGTCTGCAATCGCATAGCTCGCACTGCTAGCTTCCTCCCTCATGCCCCGTCCGCTCCGCCTGGAATTTTCTGGCGCTGTCTATTACGCGACGAGTCGCGATAATATCCGTGAGGATATCGTGACAGATCGTGACGGATGGTCAGGGTCGCGCGACGTTTCTCGCGCTGCTCGCCCATGTGGTCGATTGGTACGGGTAGTGCTGCCTGCCTACTGCATGATGGACAATCACTCGTATGCAGTCCGGATGGAGCTATTCGACTACGAGAAAGGCTCCGTCCGGATCGGATGCAAACTGGATGAGATGAGCCTGGTGGATTCGCAGAAGCTGTTCAATCGCGGTTGTCGAGCAATTTCCACGGCGAATCCATACTACTTTGGGCGGATGGCCGAAGAGAAAGCTGCGTTGGTGAAAATCCGCATCTTTGGTGACGAGGGTGAAGCCCTGCTGGGCCGCATAATGCCAGACCTCATCGTCGGGGGCCTCACTGAGTCCCACATGACGAACGTGTTGCGAGTGTGGATATTCCTGACGCAGGGCGCTGACGAGCCTGTGAGAAAGGTTTTGATCGAGGAGCAGCTTCACCGGGGTGGCAGAGAGACCAGTTTTCGTTCCCGATCCGCGGCGAATTCGAGACAGGCGCGAATATCATCCTGTGTCAGATCGGGAAAGTCGCGCAGGATCTCTTCTTCGCTCATGCCTGAGGCGAGATATTCCAATACATCGTACACGGTGATACGCAACCCCCTGATGCAGGGTTTGCCGCCACGCTTTGCCGGGTCGATGGTAATACGGCCTTCGTATGACATGATGGAAAGCCTAGCCCACAGATAGGGAAAGATCAAGGGAACGCTTGCGCCGGAATATCGACGGAGACATTCTACTTTTCGCCATTCCGTTTCTTTCAGCCGTTACCCCCTGCCCGCCTCGGACCGTCGGAGTTCTCACAGATAATCCTCTCTCTCCGCATTTGACCCTCTAAGTGCTGTTTCCTATACTGCCATTTGGAATGGGAGGTGCCGCATGAAAGTCGTGATTGGGATCGGTGTGTTGCTCGCGGTGCTGGTCGGGGTGGCGTTGCTCCTTCCGTTCATCGTCGATCTGAATAAATATCAGGATCAATATCGCCCGCTGATTGAGGATGCGTTGAACCGCAAGGTGACGCTGGAGGATATTCGGCTGACGATTTGGCCGCGATTAGGCGCGCGGGTGGCGGGGTTTACGGTGCTGGAGGATCCGGCGTTTGGAACGGGTCCGTTCGTGTCGCTTGCGTCGATTGACGTCGGGGTGAAGCTGATACCGCTCCTGAGCGGCAAGGTCGAAGTCGAAGAGATCGCGCTGCGTGAGCCGGTGATCACGGTCATTAAAAATAAAAACGGGGTGTTGAATGCCGCGACGCTGGGGCGGAAGGGTGTCGCCGCACCGGAGACGCCGTCGCGCGCGCCGGTGCCGTCGCCGGATGGTCCGCTAAAGATCCTCGCGTTGCTGGCGGTGGATCGCGTGTCTATTGCGGGCGGGAAGGTGACCTATCGCGATGGCTCGCAGGCCAAGCCGGTCGAGTACACGTTGCAAGATCTGGAGTTTCTGCTGGAGTCGGTTCATCTAGGGGAGACGCCGAGTCTTCATCTGGCCACAGTGGTGCACCCGTTGAATGTGCCGGTGTCGCTCGACGGCACCTTCGGTCCATTGAAAGAGACGGTGGATATCGATGCCATCAATATGCAGCTGGCCCTGGGAAAAACGTCGTTTGCCATCACGGGTAAAACGGCTGGGCCGCAGGCGTCGCTTATGCTGACCTCCCCGGTTATCGATACGGCCAATGTGCCGATGACGCTGCCGCTCAAGAAGCCGGTCGAGGTGAAGAATTTCAAACTGGCGGTGGAGACGAAGGGGCAGAATTTGGAGCTTCGCGATCTTTCGTTCGAGCTCTTTGGCGGAACGATTGCGGCGCAAGGGGGGCTGGTCTCGGGAGCTGCTGCTTCGCCGTTCAATGGAAAGCTTGCCGCGCAAGGCTTGCAGCTCGGCCCCGCGATTGAGGCGGTCGCGGAGACGCCGGTGTCGATCCGTGGAACCGCCGGAGCGGATCTCTCGGTGAATGGGCAGGGCTTTGCTATGCCGGATTTGACCAGGGCATTGGAGGGCGCCGGCCATGTCGCGGTGAAGGATGGCCAGATCGATGGAGTCAATCTTCTTCAGGAAGCAGTGTCGATTTTGAAGATTGCCGGCATCTCTATTGGCGAAGCGAAGGCGACTGCGTTTTCTACGATTGAAACGGATCTGGCCATCAAGCAGGGCGTTGTGACATTGCAGAATATGCTGATGGATAGCCATGATTTTCAAGCGACCGGTGGCGGGACGATTGGATTCGATCATGCGCTCAATATGACGGTGAACTTGCGGCTGTCGGAGGCCCTGAGCCAGCAAGTGGCTGGATCTTCGCCGGTGGCGCGGCTGGCGGTGAGGGAGGGGCGGCTGACCTTGCCGCTGCTGATTGGCGGCACGCTCGACGCGCCTTCCTATGGACTCGATATGAAGGGCCTGACCGGAAAAGTGCAGGAGCAAATCAAGCAGAAGGCGGAGGAGGCGATCGGCGGCTTGCTCAAAGGCACGACCAGGCCGAAAGATTTAGAGCAGGAAGGCAAGCAGCTGCTTAAGGGATTGTTCAGCCGCTAGAACGTAGAGAGAGAATAGAGGGGGAGTCTTGTTATGGATATCGTGATGGAATACGCGATGAAGTACGGTCTGCAGGCGCTCGTGGCGATCGGGATTTTCTCGGCTGGCCTCTTGCTCGCCCGCTGGGCCGGCAAGTTGATGCAGCAGGCGCTGGAGCGGCAGACGCTGGAGCCGCCCGTGCGGATGCTGCTCGTCCGCATCGTGAAAATCATCGTGCTGTTGTTCACGACCGTCATCGCCTTGGAAGCGCTGGGGGTGCCGATTGCGCCGCTGGTCGCGGGCATCGGCGTGGCCGGCGTGGGAATCGGCCTGGCGCTGCAAGGTGTCTTGAGCAATGTCATGGCGGGACTCTCGATCATCTTTACGAAGCCGTACAAAGTCGGCGAGCACATCTCCTTGCTGGGCGTTCATGGGGATGTCGTGATGATCGATATTTTCTCCACCATTCTCATGCATTCCGACCGCTCGCGCGTCGTCATTCCGAACCGCAAGGTGGTGGGAGAAATTCTGCACAACTTCGGCACGATCCGGCAGTTGCAGGTCACGGTGGAGGTGTCTTACAAAGCCGACCTGAATCGAGCGCTGGCGATCATTCGCGAAATCGTGGACAGTCACGTGCATGTGCTCAAAGATCCGCAGGCGGGAGTCGGGGTGAGCCAATTGGGGCAGCCGGCCATCACCCTTGCCGTGAGCCCTTGGACGCAGGTCGAGCACTACGGATCGTTGCAGGGCGAACTCCGCAAGGCGATCGTCGAGCGGTTTTGTGAGGCGCAAATCGAGTTTCCCTCGCCCGTGCAGATCGTGCTTGCCAGGTGACTTCCCGAATGTGCCCCCGGTGGAGTTGACAGTTCCTCGCCGGCAGTGGTAGCTTGGCTCGCTTATTTTAGTGCCGACGGCACGACAATTATCCGTGTGCCCATTGTGGAAGTGAGTGGACTAGGACTGTGATTAAGACAGCAGTTGCGCGACGTTACGCCAAAGCCCTCTTCGAGCTTCTCGATTCCTCCACCATCGAAGCGATGCGGGGTACGCTCAATGGTTTATCGCAAGCCATGCGGGAGTCCGTCTCGCTCCGGCATGTGGTGGCGTCTCCGGTGTTCGGCATAGATGAAAAAATTGCCGCGTTGACCGATGTCGGTGGGCGATTTGGATGCCCCTCGGTTGGCAAGGCATTTATCGGACAGCTGGTGAAGAAAAATCGAATCGGATTTCTGCCGGAAATCGCCGATGCCTTCGGGCGGCTCGTGGATCAATCCAAAGGCACGCAGCAAGTGACGGTGTCGAGCGCCGTCGCGCTCCCACCGGCAGAACAAGACCGTATTAAAACGCGTCTGCGCGACACTCTGAAGCGCGACGTGGATGTCACGTTTCAGACCGACGCCAGTTACCTCGCGGGCCTGCAGATTTCTATCGGCAGCACGGTCGTGGATAGCACCGTCCGAGGTCGCTTGCGCGCCATGCAGAGCCTGTTGACGAAGGAGTAGCCATGCAGATCAAGGCAGATGAAATCAGTGCGATCATTAAAGAAAAGATCAAGGGCTTCGACAAGCAGGTCGATGTCAAGGAGACCGGCTCGGTTATCCAGGTCGGCGATGGGATCGCCAAGGTCTACGGGCTCGACGGGGCCATGGCCGGAGAAATGCTGGAGTTTCCCGGCGGGCTGTACGGCATCGCGCTGAACCTTGAAGAGGACAACGTCGGCGCCGTGTTGATGGGTGAAGATACGGGGATCAAAGAAGGCGATCCCGTCAAGCGCACGGGCCGCATTGCGGAAATCCCTGTCGGCGAAGCCCTCATCGGCCGCGTCGTGAATGCCATCGGCCAGCCGATCGACGGCAAGGGCGCCATCAAGTCGGCGCATTCTTCCCGTATCGAAGTCGTCGCCCCCGGCGTGAATACCCGCCAATCCGTCCGCGAGCCGTTGCAGACCGGCATCAAGGCCATCGACGCCATGATCCCGATCGGGCGCGGCCAGCGCGAGTTGATCATCGGCGACCGGCAAACGGGCAAGACCGCGATCGCGGTCGATACGATCATCAATCAAAAGGGTCTGGACGTATTCTGTATTTACGTCGCGGTCGGCCAGAAGCGCTCGACCGTCGCCCGCGTCGTGAAGACGCTCGAAGAAAATCATGCGATGGAATACAGCATGGTGGTTGCGGCGACCGCCAGCGATCCGGCCCCGATGCAGTTTTTGGCGCCTTTCGCCGGTGCGGCGATCGGCGAATATTTCCGCGATAACGGCAAGCACGCCTTGATCGTGTACGACGATCTGTCGAAGCACGCTGTGGCCTATCGGCAGTTGTCGTTGCTGCTCCGCAGGCCGCCTGGCCGCGAAGCCTATCCCGGCGACGTGTTCTACCTGCACTCCCGGTTGTTGGAGCGCGCGGCCAAGTTGAGCGAGAAGCTCGGCGGCGGCAGTCTGACCGCGTTGCCGATTATCGAAACGCAAGCTGGCGACGTGTCGGCCTACATTCCGACCAACGTGATTTCGATCACCGACGGCCAGATTTATCTCGGCAGCGATCTGTTTTATTCCGGTATTCGCCCGGCCATCAACGTCGGTCTATCGGTGTCGCGCGTCGGCGGATCCGCGCAGATCAAGACGATGAAGCAGGTGGCCGGCACGTTGCGGCTCGATCTCGCGCAGTATCGGGAAATGGCGGCCTTCGCGCAGTTCGGCAGCGAACTCGACAAGGCGACGCAGATGCAGCTCGCGCGCGGCGCGCGCATGGTCGAGTTGCTCAAGCAGGGCCAGTACAAGCCTATGCCGGTGGCCGACCAGGTGCTCTCGATCCATGCGGGAGTGAACGGGTATCTCGACGATGTGCCCGTCGATAAAGTGCTGCAATTCGAGGCCGACTATCTTCGCTACGTGCAGCAAAACCACCCGGAACTGAAGAAAGAAATTGCCAGCATCAGCAAGATCGACGACAAGGTGGGCGCTCGGCTGAAAGAAATCATCACGACCTTCAAGCAGAAAATGGGATACGGCGCAAAATAGCCATCGGCGCGCAGCCGATGACTGACTGTTGAGAGCTCAGACGCATGCCAAGTTTACAAAGTCTGCGCCGCAAGATTGCGGCCTTCAAAAATACGCAGAAGATTACCAAGGCCATGAAAATGGTGGCCGCGGCGAAGCTCAAGCGGTCGCAGGACCGGATTCTCGCGGCGCGGCCCTACGCGCTCAAGATGCGCGGGGTGTTGAGCAATCTGAGCCAGCGCGTGAACCGTTCCGCCCATCCGTTGCTGCAAAAGCGCGAAGGAAAGAAAGTCGAAGTCCTGGTCGTCACCAGCGATCGCGGGCTCTGCGGCGGATTCAACGGCAATATTTCGAGGAAGACGGTGGAATTCGTCCGGCAGTGCGAAGCGCGCGGACTTCAGGTCACCCTCAGCATCGTCGGCCGCAAGGGGCGCGACTACTTCCGCCGGCGGCCCTGGCCGATCAGGCAGGAGTGGACCGGGGTCTTCGATAAGCTCAGCTTCGAGCATGCGATCGATATCGGGGGCGACCTGACCGACAATTTTGTGAAGGGCACGTTCGACGAGCTCTACGTCGTCTACAACGAGTTTAAGTCGGCGATTCAACAGCGGGTCATCGTCGAGAAATTGTTTCCCATCGATGTCGCGGCTGAATTTGGCGCCGCTCAAGCGGAAGGGACGACCGGCGGCAGCTATCTGTACGAACCGGATGAATCCGATCTGCTGAATGTTCTCGTGCCGAAGCATTTTCAGATTCAGGCGTACCGCATTTTATTGGAATCGGCGGCGGCTGAACATGGAGCCCGCATGGCCGCCATGGATGGCGCAACGCGCAACGCCGGGCAGCTCATCAAAAAAGTCACGCTGTATTACAACAAGACCCGGCAGGCCGCGATCACGAAAGAACTCATGGATATCGTCGGCGGCGCAGAAGCGTTGCAATAGCACCAGCTACGTTACAGAAGGAGTCAGCCGTGAGCACAGGAAAAGTCGTACAAGTCATCGGGCCAGTGGTGGACGTGGAATTTCCTCCCGGCCAGTTGCCGAACATCTATAACGCGCTGAAGGTGACCCAGGAAGAAAATAAGGCCGCTGGCAAGCCGGCGGTCAAGATCACGTTGGAAGTCGCCACGCACCTCGGTGAAAACCGGGTCCGCGGGATTGCCATGTCGACCACCGACGGTCTGACGCGCGGGATGGATGTCCATGACACCGGCGCGCCGATCTCTGTGCCGGTCGGCCGCGAGACGCTTGGCCGCCTCATCAATGTGCTGGGTGAGCCGGTCGATGAAAAGGGCCCGATCAACGCTAAGAAGACCTATCCGATTCACCGCCAGGCCCCGAAGCTCGAAGATCAGGACACCAAGACGGAAGTGCTCGAAACCGGCATCAAGGTCGTCGATCTGCTCGAACCGTACAGCAAGGGCGGAAAAGTCGGACTCTTCGGCGGCGCCGGCGTCGGTAAAACCGTCATCATCATGGAGCTGATCAACAACATCGCGCTGCATCACGGCGGTTTCTCCGTGTTCGCCGGCGTCGGTGAACGGACCCGTGAAGGAAACGACCTCTGGCACGAAATGCAGGAGTCGAAAGTCATCGACCCGGACGATTTCACGAAGTCGAAAGCCGCGCTGGTCTATGGGCAGATGAACGAGCCGCCCGGAGCCCGTCTTCGCGTCGCGCTGACCGGCTTGGCCGTGGCGGAATTCTTCCGCGATGAAGAAAACCAGGACGTGCTCCTGTTCGTCGACAACATTTTCCGTTTCACCCAAGCCGGGTCCGAAGTGTCCGCGCTGCTCGGACGCATGCCGTCCGCCGTCGGGTATCAGCCGACGCTGTCGACCGAAATGGGACAACTGCAAGAGCGCATCACGTCGACCAAGCGCGGATCGATCACATCGGTGCAAGCCATCTATGTGCCAGCCGACGACTTGACCGACCCGGCTCCGGCCACCGCGTTCGCTCACTTGGATGCCACGACCGTGTTGTCGCGCCAGTTAGCCGAGCTGGGCATTTATCCGGCGGTCGATCCGTTGGACTCCACGTCGCGTATTCTCGATCCGCAAGTTATTGGCGAAGAGCATTACAAAGTCGCGCGCGGGGTTCAGTCGGTGCTTCAGAAGTACAAGGACCTGCAAGACATCATCGCGATTCTCGGCATGGACGAATTGTCCGAAGACGACAAGATGGCCGTCGCCCGAGCGCGAAAGATTCAGCGGTTCCTCTCGCAGCCGTTCCACGTCGCCGAGGCTTTCACCGGTTCTCCAGGCAAGTATGTGAAGTTGAAGGACACGGTCCGCAGCTTCAAGGAAATCCTCGAAGGCAAGTACGATCACCTCCCGGAACAGGCCTTCTACATGGTCGGCCCGATCGAGGAAGCGGTGGCGAAGGCCGAGAAGATGGGTGTAAAGGTATAGAAAGCGGGCGCACCGATCATCCTCCTTGCTCGCGCAACGCGCGGTCTCGGAAGACCCTCGTTGCATGCGCGCAGTGGAGGACGAATCGATTCTCCCGCTTGTTGAGAGGGTGGAAAAGGGAAGAGTATGGCTGGGAAGATTTTGTTAGAGGTGGTGACTCCGGAGAAGCAGCTGCTGAGTCAGCAGGTGGATGAAGTTATCGCGCCTGGCTCGGAAGGCGAGTTCGGGGTATTGCCTGGCCATTGCTACTTTCTGTCCACGCTGCGCGTTGGCGAACTCCGCTATCGCATCGGCGAGCAAACGAACTACATGGCCATCCTCTGGGGCTATGCGGAAGTGACACCGACGAAAGTCACGGTGATGGCCGAGATTGCCGAGAAGGCCGAAGATATCGATGTGACTCGTGCCCAAGCGGCGGTCGAAAAAGCCGAGCAGCGCCTGAAAGCCGGCGGGTTGCCATCGGAAGTCAAAGAGGCCGAGATCAGTCTTGAAAAGGCCCGTCTCAGAAAAAAGATCGCAGACCGCGCGCACAAGTCCGGTCACGCATAAGACATTCTTTTTATCGTTCCGCGCCGCTCCTCACTCCATCCATTCAACGCTCTCTTTCCATCGCTCTCCGTAGCCAACAAGCGATGCCTCGGTTGCACGCGCGGATTGCCCTAGACTGCGACAATAACCGATGCTGCTTCGGCAACCAGGTACGGTCGCGTCAGGAAGAAGATTCTTCTGGTGGAGTGTGAGGCAGGTGAGGCGAGTTACGGCGCTGCCGTGCCCGTTTGATCGGCGGCGGAAGGCCTGGTTTCTTGCGGAAGGGTCTCCAGCAGGCGATTCGCCCAGGTCGAGGGCAGCTTTTCCACTGAGTCGCAAATGCGTGATTGCCACCAGGAGGAGATCTCAACCAGGTCGTCTTTCCCGAAACGATGCTCGATGATGTCGAATGTGCCGTGCCGATAGAGGACGACATCGATGGGGTATGCGACGCTGGCTGAACTGGTCCGCGTGGCATCGAAGGCCAGAAAGCCAACTTTCATGGCGGTCTCCAGGCTGGAGCTGTATCTCAACACCCGATCTAGCAGCGGTTTGCCATATCCAGTCTCGCCGATGATGCAGTAGGGGGTGCCTTCGCTGACCTCCACCCAGTTGCCTTGGGGATATATGAGGTAAAGTTTATGCTCCTGGTCGTTTTCCAGCTGTCCCCCGACCAAGGCGTGCAGGTTGAAAACCAATCCGGCTTTATCGAGCGCGTCTCCGTCTTCTTCGGACACTCGGCGGATCTGTGCGGCAAAGACGTTCACCGCCTTGAATAGCTTGTCGAAGGTCTGATCGCCTTCGCTGATGGCTTCCTCGAAATAGGTGACGGCTTTGTCCCGCACGGACCGAAGGCCAGACGTCATCAAAAACATGGAATGCCGCCCATGCTGATGGATCGATACTTTCCCAGCCGTGATGCATTCAGCCCCGGTGGTGACGCGAGTGTCGGCAATGCCTACCAAGCCGTCTTCTACTTTCATGCCTAAACAAAAAGTCATTGGGTCTCCGCTCCTGTCAATGTACTGTGAATCGGGCGAGGCGCAAAGAATGTGTCGAAAATGCTGTTTCCGACCTGATTGAGCTGGGTCTGGAAATGATCTAAGAACTCGTGGAGGCCGTCTGCAAGGCTTTCCTCGACGTCGCCGAAATCCAGTTCGGCCCGAAGGCGTCCCAGCCGCTTGTCCGCATGGTTCTGATAGGACCTATGCTCAGACCCAGAAATAGCATGCAGCGAGTCCTCGCTCTTGATGAGGCAATAGCGGATCGCGCGCGGGAATGTCGAATCGAGAATCAGGAATCTGGCCACGCCGTCCGGTGAAATGCGTCCGAAATGCTTGTGGTACATGTCGAGCGCGCTGGCCGATTTCAAGAGCGCGGCCCACTGAATGATATCGAAAGGCGTGCCGACTTCGGCTACAGTGGGAAGGAGCATAAAATATTTCACGTCAAGAATACGGGAGGTCTTGTCCGCCCGTTCGAGAAGCCGGCCGAGCCGGGCAAAGTGCCAGCCCTCGCCGTGAGACATGGTCGCGTCGGTGCTGCCGAGAAACAGGTGGCTAGCGGATTTGACGTCGGACAGAAACGAGTGGAGGTTCTGGCTGGTCAGCCCGTTGGACACCGCGCCTTTGACCATCAAGTGAAACCGATTGACCTGTTCCCACATGTCCGTGGAGATAATTTCCCTGACGGACCGCGCATTTTCCCGCGCGGCGACAAGGCAGGCCTGAATGGAGTTGGGGTTTGCCGCGTCGGCCGTGAGAAATTCAATCACGGCCTCCTTCGTTGCCTTGCCGTATCGCTGGGCAAAAACCTCGTGATCGCCCGTTGTGGCGACCAGCGGTTCCCATTGCTCCGCGGTGCCTCTCGGCAGATCGAGGGAAAGATTCAGGTTAACCTCGATGAACCGGGCATAGTTCTCCGCCCGTTCGATGTAGCGATTTAACCAATAGATCGAGCTTGCAACGCGGCTCAGCATGGTGCCTCCCGTT
This sequence comes from Nitrospira sp., assembly GCA_022226955.1. NCBI lineage: Bacteria > Pseudomonadati > Nitrospirota > Nitrospiria > Nitrospirales > Nitrospiraceae > Nitrospira > Nitrospira sp. The sequence goes on along the minus strand of CP092079.1, from coordinate 3,547,705 downwards.
CCGTGACGAGCCGGTTGTCTGGCTCGTGAGAGGCCTTGGATGCGCTGTCGGATGCGGGGTTCAAGACAAGACCCATGTGTCTTTGTTTCCCCCGCCTTGAGAGGAATTCACGACAAGGGAGCCTTTCCGCAATGCCACGCGCGTCATCCCTCCCGGCAACACATATACGTCTTGGCCGTATAAAATATAAGGCCGCAGGTCCACATGCCGCCCTTCCAGATGGTCTTCCACCAAGGTCGGCACCCGCGACAGCGCGAGTGTCGGCTGCGCAATGTAATTGCGGGGATCGGCTTCGATGCGGCGGGCATAGTCCGCCCGCTCCTCCTGCGAGGCATGGGGGCCGATCAGCATGCCATACCCGCCGGCTTCATTCGTGGCTTTGACCACCAACTCGTCGAGATGGGCCAGCACATAGGCCCGGTCTTTTTCCTCGCGGCAGAGATAGGTGGGCACGTTCGGGAGAATCGGCTCCTCGGCCAGGTAGTAATTGATGATTTTCGGGACATAGGCGTAGATGGCCTTGTCGTCGGAGACGCCGGTGCCTGGCGCATTGACCAGCGCCACATTCCCTTTCTTATAAGAGTCCATGAGTCCGGGCACTCCCAGCACCGAATCTTTTCGAAACGCCAGTGGATCCAGGTAGTCATCATTGATCCGCCGGTAGATGACGTCCACGCGCTGCGATCCCTTGGTGGTCCGCATATGGACGAATCCATCCACCACAATCAGGTCGTTGGCCTCGACGAGTTCCACGCCCATTTTTTGGGCCAGGAGGGAATGTTCGTAGTAAGCGGAATTGAAAATGCCCGGCGTGAGAATCACGATGGTCGGGTCGGGAAGATCCGAAAGATACCGGAGGGTCTCCAGCAGGTGGTTCGGATAGATATCGACCGGTTGCACACGATAGGCGCCGAACAGTTCCGGGAAGGTCCGTTTCATGACCTGCCGCGCTTCCAAGACATAGGCCACCCCTGAGGGGCAGCGCATATTGTCCTCAAGGACATAGTATTGCCCGTCGCCGATCCGGACCAGGTCGATCCCGGCGATGTGGCACCAGATGCCGCGGGGCGGATTGAGCCCGATGCAGGCGGGTAAATAGCCTTTGCTCGAATAAATGAGCTCGCTGGGGATCACGCCGTCTTTGAGAATCTTCTGCCCGTGATAGATATCGTCCAGAAAGTAATTCAGCGCCCGAATGCGCTGGCGCAGGCCGGCTTCAATGTGGAGCCAATCCGCCGAGGTGACGATCCGGGGCACAATGTCGAAGGGGAAAATCTCTTCATGTCCGTCGTGGCTGCCATAGACGCCGAACGTCATGCCCATATTCAGAATGACGCGCTCCGCGGCTTGCTGGCGCTTCTTGAGCTCGCCTTCCGGCAGCGCGGCGAACTTTTGAAGCAAGAGCGCGCTTCCGGGCCTGGGCTGCCCCTTCCCTTCGTACAGCTCATCGTAAAACTCGCCGGGATCGTATGCTGAAAATTTCACAGACGGCTCCCTCCACACATGGGCCCCACCCTAACAAAAACTTGTCTGGCTGGGCAAGATCGCCGCCCGCACAATATTCCAGCCGACTGCACATCGGACCAGGCCGGCCTCGCGCGCCTCGCTGCGTAGCAACGCCGTTACTCTCGAAGAGAGCCATCGGCGGACATTCCTCGATTGCAATTGACCGAAGCTCTTTAGTAGCGTGTGCCCGTATGATTACGGAATTTACGGTCACTGCGGGCGAGCAGCCGAAACGCCTGGACATCTTTCTCGCCAATCACCAACGGGATATCTCGCGCTCGGCCTTGCAGCGCCTGATCGAACTCGGCCGCATTCGCATCAATGAGCAGACGGTGCGGGCCAGCCAGAAGATCAAGCCGGGCGATAAAATCACCATGGATGTGCCGAAGCCCGAGCCGCTGGCCCTCAAGGGAGAAGCCATTCCGCTCGAAGTCCTGTTTGAAGACGACAGCCTGCTCGTCTTGAACAAACCGTCGGGGATCGTCGTTCATCCGGCCCCTGGCAATTGGACGGGGACCCTCGTGAATGCGCTCCTCCATCACTTTGAGACTTCCGGCGGCACGGTCTCGGCGATTGGCGGGAAGGAACGGCCGGGGTTGGTGCACCGGTTGGACAAAGAAACCTCCGGAGTCATGGTGATTGCGAAGACCGATCAAGCGCACCGGCATCTGGCGGCGCAATTCAAGGAGCATACGATCACGCGCGTGTACGAAGCGTTGATCTGGGGCGTTCCGAAAAAAGGGCATGGCTTGATTGAGCTGGCCATCGGTCGGGACACGAAGGAACGGAAAAAGATTTCCACCAGAACCACCAGCCCGCGGGAATCGGTGACGGAGTACAAGGTCGATCAACGCTATGGAAAAGTTGCCGCGCATGTGCTCCTCTATCCTCGGACAGGGCGGACGCACCAGCTCCGCGTCCATCTCACGTCGCTGGGGCATCCCATTCTGGGCGATCCCACCTACGGCGGAAGAAAAGTCTGCGCAATCGAGGAGGTGGAGATCCCACGGGTGATGCTGCATGCGAGGACGCTGGGCTTTACGCATCCGACCAAGGGCGAGCGGCAGGAATTCACCAGGCCCTTTCCCGCCGACATGGAAGCTGTCAGTCAGGCGCTTGAACGATTACGGCCCGCTAAGATAGTCAAGGAGTCTTGAGGCGGGGTGTCCCACGTCACTTCACAGGCCGGAGAGGGTAGGAGTCTATGCAGACTGCGGATATTCTCGATGTCGTCGGCGCGTTGTCGGCGCTGCTGAAGGCCTATGCGGCCAAACTGCCGCCCATTGTTCATTTGGCAGCCGTGCCGACTGGCGTGAAGCCGAAGTTCGAAGCGGTGGAGGACTATGAGGACAATGTCTCGCGGGTACGGAATCAAAGCGCCGGGACGCCCTACAGAGGACTCAACGAATCCTTTGTCGCATCCCTAGAGGCGTTTGAGGTGGGGAACCTCCTGGGGGCAGTGCAGCCCCTGCTGGCCGTGCTCGATCATGTGGAACGCATGCAGCGCGATAAAGAAATCGAAGTGGGGCGTATCGATGAAAAGCGGGTCGGGGAATACCGCGCGGTTCTCCATAAGATTTTGCCTGGGAATAAGCCGGAGTTGGATGGGGCGGGGAGAGGAATGTAACAAAGGCTGGAAACGTTCAGCCACCGGCGATTCGCTTTGGAAGTGAACCGCCGGCGAAACGAACAGGGTAAGGCCGGGAACGAATCGTCGCGGGAAGACCGTATTCTCGTCAGTGGCCCATTTTAGGGCCTGCGGCGTTGGCTCCTTCACTCCCGAGCCGAAAACGGACGGTCGAGCCGCAGTGAGGGCATTTGGCGCGCACCGTCTCTTCGTCGAGCAATTCGTATTCCTGCGGCTTGAGCCACATCAATTGAAAGCACTTGGGGCAGCTGCGGACTTGCGTTGACATCGGTTTCCTCGTACACTTTAACCTTCAAAACAGTCGTTCGCGGGAGGTACTCTAGTACACAATGCCCCCTACGCTCAAGACCACCGTTACCTTTTCAGAGAAGAAGTCCCTCCAGCCAGAACAATTACTGATCTTGTTTCAGCAGGCGCCCTGGGCCAAGGGGCGGACGCTGGCCGATGCCCGCGAGATGCTTCGTCATACCGATGTGGCGCTCTGCGCCTGGGACGGCGACCGGCTGATCGGCTTCGGCCGCGTGCTGACGGATTTTGTCTATCGCGCCACGATTTGGGATGTGATCGTCGATGAGGCCTATCAGAAGCAGGGCATTGGAACGGAAATCGTCCAGCGTATCCTGCATCACTCCCGTCTGAAGAAAGTCGAACTCTTCTGGCTCTGCACCCGTCGCCCTGGGTTTTACGAAAAACTGGGGTTCAGCTCAAAGGAGCAGACCGGCATGGTGTGGGATCGGAGCCAGCAGGCAAGGACCGAATAATGTTGGGTCGCGCGATTGCTGTAATCGTCATGACCATATGGCTCGTGGCTTATGCGGGTTGTGCTAGCCTCAACGATAAGAATGGAAACCCCTATAGCCAAGGTCCGAGTGGGATAGGCTGTTCTTGGAGTGAGCGATGGGTTGGTAGTTGTCCGGAATTTGTTGGGCCTCCGCAGAAGAATTCTTTTGGACAAACCTGCCAGACGTTTCAAAGAGGGCCTATCTACGAAACTCGCTGTGAATGAATCGGCGAACGGTTGGCCAGCCCTATCAAGCACGGCGTGTCAAAACGATTTAGGGGCGCAGTAGCCGTTGAAATGCCACACTGCGCCCCAATCTAATTTTCCGATTAGAAGAACAGTTTCACGCCGAACAGGAAGCCAAACGATGAGGCGTTCCAGTCGTCGTTTCGCACACCATTCACCGTCGCATGTCCGTCATTCCGCTTATAGGCCATTTCCGTATTGAGCGCGAACTGTTTTGTGATCATGTAATCAGCTCCCCAGCCCAGCCGCCATGCCAATGTATTGCTGGGACTGATGCGGGTCGCGCCATTTTCTCCGAAGCCGTTCACGTTCACACCGAAGCTCATGTTGACATAGGGGCTGAGCGGGCCGAAATTAGCCGGCCGCAGTTCCAGGGTTGGCAGCACCGATACGCTGTCCTGATGCCCAAGGCTCCGCGATGGGCGCTCTTGGTCGATGGAATGGCGTTCCCACTCCACCATCAAGCCCGCGAGGAGCCATTTATTGAGGCTGTACATAGCTTGGAAATTCACCAAAGACCCCACGTCGGTTGACGTGTTCGCGGAGAGCTGCTGCGTGAGCGGCGCGAATCCCGCTCGCATTCCGAGCACCCACTTACCCGGTTCCATCCCGCCGAAATTATCTTTGCTGTCCTGAGCGAGCGCCGATTGGCTTGGGATGAGAGCTACGCCAAAGCATGCGACCAGCATGCTGGCAACGATCCAATGACAAGACTTCTTACCCATGCGAATCCTCCTTGAAGCATTTGTGAGACACAACACGCTGATGTTGAACTGCAAACGGCAAATCCTATGCCGAACAACTATCCGATGCAGATTTCATAACGAATGAGTCGCGCCACATTGGCGACTGCACCATATCAGTTTCTTAAACAGGGGGAATCATATTCGATCTAGGCAGAAGTGATTCCATAACGACACAGCTGCTGTAGTCATTGGCCTACACTGGGCCGTTGCTCTAGTGAACTGATTAGCGAGGCCGCTGCTAGGCCAATGGCCTTAGGCGGCTGGAGCCAGGCGCCGTTCCCGCTTCGGCGAGAACAGGATGGCGAGGAAGAAAATAGAGGTCGCAAGCAAGACAATGGCTGGGCCAGATGGAATATCCCACACTGCGGAGATCAGGACGCCCGTGACTGACGTCGAAACGCCGATCATGATCGAATACAGCGTCAGCGTGCGCAGACTATGTGTGAGCTGATAGGCGGTGGAGGCGGGAATCAGGATCATGGCAAACACCAGGATTGCCCCGACGGTTTTCAGTGAGACGACGACGGTGAGTGCGACGAGTGTGAGCAGAAGAAAAAATATTTTCCTGGCCGGCACGCCGGACGCTTCGGCCATTTCCTGGTCGAAGGCGATGAAGTACAACTCTTTCGAGAAGAGTAGAATCAGGCCTAGCACCAGTATGCTGAGCCCTCCGATCGTGCGCAACTCCTCGCTTGTGACGGATAGCACGCTCCCAAACAGATAACCGTAAACTTCGGCGTTGTAGGTCTTCATCAGTCCGATGAAGAGAATTGCCAGCGCCATGGTGGTGGTGTAGAGAATGCCGATCGACACATCCAGCTTCATCCGGCCTTTTTCTTCGACCCATCCCGTGATCCAGACCGTGGCTAAGCCGAACATAATCGCGAGCAGCAGCGGCGGCCAGCCCATTAAATAGCCAAGGGCCACGCCGGCAAACGCCGCATGGGCGGTCCCTGCCCCGACAAAGGCCAATCCTCGCAGCACCACAAACACGCCGATGACCGAGCACAACCCTCCCACCATCGCCGCGGCGAAGAGGGAACGCTGCATGAAGTCGTAGGCAAAGAGATCAAGCATTGTTTATTGAAGAATTGATGTTCGGAGCAGCACGACAGTTCTACTAAAACCGTCTCTAAAAGCCAAGCCGTCTTGGCCCCACAAAATGAAGCTTGTAAGTGGACTGCCTAAACTCATGAAGGGCGGAGTTAGATCCGCCGACCCAATCTTCTGCAGAGTCGAACGATCAAAAGCCAGTAGGCGGTGCCCTGTATTCAGCGATTTGAGCAGGTAAATATGTCCTCTTTGTGGGGCTAGTCTTATTAGGTCATCATTTTGCGTTTGATCTGAAGAGATCCCAGGTAAAAATCCTGCAACACGCCTAAGCTCGGGCTCGATAATCTCGCTGTCCGTCGAGAAGATAAATCCGTTATCGAATTGACCGTTAAATGAACAGCAGCCAGAATCCAGAACTGTCACGCCCGATGCGGTTATATTGAATCGAGAAAGTGTATCTCCCGATGACTCTCTATCAGCGCCGTAGAGACGGTTGGGGGTGGAACCAAATTCGATGAGATTTGAAGATTCGTGACGTAAAGCAACCTCGGATCGTTGCACGCCGTTGTCAAAAACAGCAACGCCAGCATGTCGTGGACTGACACCCATGTCCATCCTAGCCACAACCAAAGATTGCGGAGCGCCAGGAATTACCTTCATATCGTCGACTCTCAACAAGCCAGTCGCAAGATTAGCCCCTACAGAAAACGATAAGTCTACCTGGTTGCTCAATAGGTTGATACGACGAACCGATGCCCCTGGGGCTGCGACTGCCACGTAGAGATATTGATAGTTGTCAGAGAGTGCTAGCTTGTCAGGATTATCGCCGACGAAGATTGATTGTGTGATGGATCCAGTTTGCGGATCAAGAATCACAATCCTATCGGGGTTTGTATTGGCAAGGCTTGGAACTGAAGCATAGATTCGTTGACGGGAGCTGTCATAGATCAGATCATTTGTTTCCTGAATTATGATGCGAGCGTCTTGCACAGTAATAGGAACGGAATTGCTTACTAGCGAACCAATATGTGCCTGAATCATGACTTGTCCTAAGCCATTTCCTGTAACCAGACCCGTTCCGTTCACACTCACAATGTTCCCGTTGCTAGTGGACCATGCGAATGGGTAATCACTTATTGGACGGTTTGTATAATCATAAACTTGTGCGGTCAATTGCACTGTTCCGCCAAGCGTGACGGATGTGGATGCGGGAGCAAGTTGGATTCTAAGACCACCACCATTACCATTGACAAGGTACGAAGTTAGTTCTTCAGTCAGAGAGCCGAGTATGGGGCCATTCTCCACCCGAGTTTGCAAGACCTCCCGTACTCTTCCGATTGATGCTACGCACCACACCGTGTCGATCTGAACCATGGTGGCCGTCCCTCCCGCCGTAAAACTCACCAGGAATCGAGCCTCGTGTTCTACCCGGAGAGCAGTCGAAAATGTACCAGCGGTCACAGTAACGCTTTCCGCACCAATCACTCGTTGAGTTACTGTAATGCTAAATGATTCATGGTTCCCGTCACCATCCTCGTCGATTCCCCAATCTAAACCAGAACGCTGAACCAGTGGAGTTGTTACTCCAGGCGTTAGCGGGAAATGAGCAGAGCGATAGGGGGTCAACTGGCGGAATAGTGTGTTACTAGGGTTATCATCTCCATACGACATGATCCCTGAGAGTTCCTTCACCTCATAGTTTCTCTCGCTCCGATCCTCTCCTTGAGCATTAGTCTCAGAGAAAATGGTGCTCATGACGCCAAGCTGTGGAGCCGCCCCTTGGCCAGAAACTGTCATACTGGTTTCATAGCTTGTGGTTGAAGACCCAGAAAAAGATAGCGTCCCCAGATATCGTCAAGTACTTCCTGCCTCAAATGGGTAGAAGTTACCAATATCACCAGTACCAACGGCGGTTTGGCCATTTGCCGCCGCAGCGGCAATGAACCCGGTTACCTGTGCATTGGCACCCACGGCGTTTGTCACCAGCCCAACGGCTTGGGTTATGGATGTCACGTTTCCAATGTCTTGAAGCATCGCGATTAGGGCAACGGCTCCGCTGATGTCGCCCACTTCCTGAAGAGTCAGATTGCTTAACGGGCTGCCATTGAGGGATTGAATGGCGAGTTGGTAGCCAGCCTCGGAGATCGGACTGATGTCTGCGACAGTTCCAACCACAAACGCGCGCATTTCTCTTCCGCTAGGGCCGGCAACGCGAACGACCAGATCATTTGCCGGCTGTAGTTCGAGGGCTGTCAGATTGAACGAATACCGTCCTCCGGATGTTGTTGTCGTTGAAAGAACGGAAAAGCTTGAGGCGTTTACATTGAGCCTGGCGAGTTGCACGATCGTGTTATCTGGAACATTGGCGAGGCCGGTCAATGCCGCGTAGGCGTTTGATTCGAACCAGTCTCCAAAGCTTGGCTTTTTGAAAAGAGCGACTTGTCCACCAGGGGCCTGCACTGTACCTGAGACGATTGTTTGATTCATTGCCGCGACCGGGACGGTTCCTTCACTGCCACCACCACTTCCGCTACCGCCACATCCAGCAAAAGAAAGAAGAGGCAACCCAGATAACACGATTGCAAGGACGTGCTTTACAGAGAAGTGCATGATGGCCCTCCTGAATGAGGGCAACATTCTAGGCTTCCAAACTGACCGTACTCAATACGTAGTGCGCCCCTACAGAAGAGGGATATCAATGGTGGTGATGATAGTCTTCAACGATCACAAGATCCTTATCGGCCGTGACCAGGTCCTTCCCGTAGACTTGGCGGAGGATCTCGGGCTTCAACACATCTGCCGGCGGTCCTGCGGCGAAGAGGCGGGTTTTCAGGAGGACTAATCGGTCGACGCGCGAGCGGATGATGTTGATGTCGTGCGTGATCAGCAAGACTGTCAGGCCGAGTTCTTTGTGCAGATGTTCGACTAATTCGATGACGCTGTGCTGCGTGGTGATATCTAGGCCGGTGGTCGGTTCATCGAGCAGGAGCACTTTCGGCTGTTGCGCCAGGGCTCGGGCAATGAACACCCGTTGTTGCTGGCCGCCGGACAAATGGCCGAGCGCCGTATCGCGATGCGCGTCCATGCCGACGTGGGCGAGGGCGTCGAGGGCGATGGCCTGGTCTTTCTTGGTGGTTCGTTTGAAGAGGCCCAAGGTGCCGTAGCGGCCCATCATGACGGTTTCGAGGACGGTGACCGGGAAATTCCGATCCACGACGCCTTTTTGAGGGAGGTAACCGATCTGGGCTCGGTGGTAGCAGCGCAGTTCACCACAGGCGCAATCGAAGATGCGCATATGTCCGGTCAGCGGGGCCATGAGGCCTAAGACCGCACGGCAGAGCGTCGTTTTGCCGGAGCCGTTGGGGCCGATGACACCGATAAATTCTCCCATGCCGATGGACAGAGAGATATCCTGAAGCGCGACGACGCCAGGAAAGCCAAAGGTCGCATGGTCGAATTGAATGATCGAGGTGGATGATTCAGGCACGAGAAACCGGGCTCCTTCCGGCGCTGAGCGTACTAAGGCCGATGGTTATGGCGCCTCAAGCGCGTTGGCCAATTGGAGCACATTATAGCGAAGCATGTCGAGGTAGGTCTCGGTACCGGGGAGTCCGCCAGGAAGTGTGGTGAGGACAATCACGCGGGCTTTGGCTTCCTTTGCCAAGAGCTCGGGAATGCGCTGGCTCAACTGGATTTCGGAGACGATGACTTTGATCCGGTCGTTTTTGATTTTTGCGACGAGCGATTGAATCTGAAGGGCCGAGGGTTCTGTGCCGGATTGCGCTTGGATGGTGGCCACGATGTCGAAACCAAACCGTCTTGCCAGGTAGGGCCAGGCCGGATGGTGGGCAACAAAGCGCCGATCGGGCAGCCGTTTCACACGTTCAGATAACTCGTTTCGAAGTTGGTCCAGCTGGCGCAAATATGCGGCTTGGTTGACGCGAAACTCCTTGGCATGCGCGGGGTCGAGCTTAATAAGCGTCTCTGTAATGTGTCGGAGCATCGTGGCAACGCTCTCGGGATCCATCCATACATGCGGATTGCCGTCGTTGGCATGCTGATGGTCTCCAGGCTGGGCGACTTCCTGACCCGAATGATCGCGGATCAATCCAATGCCGTCGGAGGTCGTGATCACCACCAAGGAAGGGCTTCCGGCATTCTTCACTAGGGCCGACACCCAGATTTCCAGTCCAATGCCGACTTCAAAAAGGACCCGAGCTTTTCTGACTGCGATCAAGTCGCTGGGTTTAGGCGCATAGGTATGTTCGTTCTCATAGCCGCTCAGGAGAGACGTGACATGTACGTATGGGCCGCCTACTTGTTGCGCGAGATCCTTCAGAACCGGAATTGTAACGACGACGTTCAAGGGAGGCAGGGAGGCCGCCGGGGTCGGCGACGGCACGAGCAGCGCGAGGCCGCATCCGGCCGCGCACGTCATTTTGAACGCCATTCGAAATAGGGCAAACATGGGCGGGGACGGTAGCATCGGGGTTCTGTGATGTCAACGAGCCGATCCGACGCGCACATTCAGGGTTGGAAGCGCAATGGCTTGACCGCATGACGGACTTCCATTAGCGTAGCGGCGCGAGATCTGTGCAAGGCCTATCGCGGAAAGGGGCGCAAGAGTATGAAAGTGGTAGGACTGATGTCCGGCACGTCTGGCGATGGAGTCGATGCGGCGCTGGTCGAGATTGCGCGCTCGAGGAAAGGGCTGGACCTACGCACGCTGGCGTTTCATGCGCTGCCGTACCCGCGCTCTCTGCAACAGCGAATTCTCGCGGCCTCGGCGTCTGGGTCCGTCGCGGAAATTTGCCACTTGAATGCCTTGCTCGGTGAATGGTTTGCCAATGCGGCGCTCGGCGTGATTCGAACCGCCGGACTGTGTCCGGAGGATATCGATTTAATCGGCTCTCATGGCCAGACGGTTCACCATTTGCCTCATGGAATCAAGGATACCGGAGTCGGCGCCATCCGATCTACGCTGCAGATTGCCGAGCCTGCAGTGATCGCCGAGCGAACGGGCATTACGACAGTTGCGGACTTCCGCCCGCGGGATATTGCCGCCGGTGGCCAAGGCGCGCCACTGACTCCTGGCGTGCATGCGTTGGTCTTCCGCCATCCCCGGCGGGCACGGTTGGTCGTGAATCTTGGTGGGATCAGCAACATCACCTATTTGCCGCGCGGGAAAGGGGTCGATGGCGTCATTGCCTTCGATACCGGTCCGGCCAATATGGTTTTAGACGGCCTCATGTATCGAGCGACGGGTGGCCGTGTTTCGATGGATCGAGACGGACGTCTTGCCTCGCGTGAGCGGCCGGACGGCCGGTTGCTGGCAAAGTTGCTGGCGCATCCCTACCTATTGAAGCAACCTCCGAAATCGACGGGACGAGAACTATTCGGCGCGCCGATGGTTGAGGAACTTGTGGCTATTCAGAAGGCCCGCCAGCTTTCAATCGAAACGCTCCTGGCCACATGCAGCCGTTGGACGGCAGAGTCGGTCGGCACGGCTAGGCGATGGATTGAAGGAGGAATCGACGAAGTGATTGTCGGTGGCGGGGGTGTGCGGAATCGCGCCATTATGGCGCATCTCGCCGACGTATTTTCACCGGTTCCGGTCACTACGTTTGACGCGATTGGGTGGGATAGCAAAGCCTTTGAGGCGGTTGCGTTTGCCGTGTTGGCGTATCAAACGGCGATGGATCAGTGCGGCAATGTCCCCGCCGTCACCGGCGCGAGTCATCCAGCGCTGCTGGGGTGTATCGTCCCCAGCGGGCCGGGGTGGATGCGCCGGCTGAAGCGCTTGTCTTGAAGGGCCGCTGGTAGCACATGGACGTCATATTCGTTAGCGCTCTTGTCCTAGTCGCACTGGTTTTGCTGTTATGGAAACGGAACCCCTCGTCAGATAAGAGGAAGGGTTTAGAGCCGGTCTTTCCTGTTGGTACAACGGTAACACCCGCTTCATTGCTCACTGAGCAAGAAGTGTTGCTGTATAACCTCATTCGGCTGGCCGTTCAGGATCAGTATCTCGTCTTTTCTCAGGTTCCGCTATGGGCGGTTGTTCACATTGCTGCGACCGGAGAAGTCCGGGCGCAAGCGTTTCGTCAGATTGCGCTGAAGCGTGTGGCGTTTGTTCTTGTGCATCCGGGGTCAAGGCAAGTTGAACAGGTGGTGCAAGTAGAGGATAGTGGCATGCGGGGGAGGCAGGACGATCGGCAGCGTGTGATTGAATCAGTGTTGGATGCGGCGGGAATCAAGCTGGTGACCTTGCGGGTGCAGAAGTCCTACACCGTTCCCGCGCTCGCATCCCTGCTCGGATGCGAGCCAGACGAATCATAAACGGTCGGTGGAAGGGGGCAAGTTCCGGTATGCTATTCAAGGGTATGCGCGATTGGTTCAGACTTGGCGGTCGTTGTATCGATGGCTTTTCTGGCGAGCTCAGCTTCTGAACTGTCGGGATACTGGTCGACTACGCGTTCAAACATCATGCGGGCTTTATCCTGATCGCCCAATTTCGTGTAGGCTTGCCCGATTTTCAGCGTCGATGCGGCCAGTTTTGGACTGAGTGGATAGTAAGAGACAACGTTGTAAAATGAAGCGAGCGAATCTTTGTAACGCCCCAATCGATACTGGCATTCGCCGATCCAATATTGAGCGTTTGCTGCGAGGGCGGAGTGCCCATGAACTTCGATAAAGAAGCGAAACCCAGCGAGCGCCGCTTCATAATCCCGGTGCTTGAACTCTTCCATGACCCGGTCATATAAGCGGCGGGAGCTGTCTTGCATCTGGCCTTGAGCGGCCGATGGAATATTGGGCGAGAAGAGTACGGCACCCATCACGACGAAGATTCCGATTCGTAATTGCGTCTTCATAGTGTCCCTCCAGCAAGTCAGCCCCGTCATATTTTCACCGGAGATAACGCAATCGGTATGCCACAGAGACGATAATGCAAGGTGTGAAAAATGGTGAAAAACCGATGCGTTCAGGCTATCTCAGAGGAGCAATTCTGACACAATTTGGCTGGAGGCGCTGAATGGTGACAGAATTGTACGAGTCCATTTTTGCCCAGGGGACTTTAATGCCGCAACTGTTATCGCTCGCGGGAAAAGAAGGTGCTAGACATGGATGAATTACTCCCACCCAATCCAGCTGGCGGCAAGACGCTCGTTGTCGATCCAACGGACCCACGTTGTTACTCCCTCCCTAGTGACGCGCTGCGCGATGCGGCGGAACCGGATCAGATTTATATTCGACCAGGTATTTATGAAGATAAGATCTTCATCTCGGATCGTTCGGTGCGCTTGATTGGTGCTGGGCGCGACCAGGTGCAGATCTTTTCTCGTCGCGCGGGGCCCTTATACTTACAGCAGGTTTCTGGTGGAAGGATTTCAGGAATTGCCTTTCGGTATGTGGGGAGCGATCAACATTCGGCCATCAACGTTCTGGATAGCGCCTGCGTCATTTCAGACTGTCGCGCAATGGAAGGGGTTTTGTCGGGTGTTGTGTTGTATGGCCCGGAATGCCGAGTGACTTTCTCAGGCAATGAAGTCTGCCGCAATCGAGAGTCGGGGATTTTTGTGTTCGCCGGCGCGCAGCCGCGCGTTGCGGACAATCGGTGTTTCGACAATCATCATTTCGGTATTGCTGTCCGTGACGAAGGGACGTGTCCCGATATCGTCAGGAATCAATGCGACAGCAACATGCTAAGCGGCATACTACTGTTTCATCACGGCGGCGCGTTGCTGGCGGACAATCGTTGCCGAGACAACCAGCATTGGGGGGTTGTGGCGACATCGGATGCGCATCCCAATCCGGTTTTTTCAGAATTGGCCCAGGCCAACGATCTCGCAGGTAATCCGCGAGGGGCGTATGCGGTGACGGACCAACCGCTGAAAGAGATCGGTCGCTAGAGGTCGTGTTTGCTACGAGACAAGAGGGGATTGAGGCTTTGCAATGGATGTATGGAATTGAAAGGCGCTGCCGCCTTTTTGTTTGGCCTGATACATTGCCGCGTCGGCATGTTTCAACAGGTCGTCGATATCATGATTATCTGCTGGATAGACGGTAATCCCGATGCTGACGCCGATCGACGGGTGATGGAGGCCCAGTTCGAAGGGCTCCCCCAGCGATTCAGTAATGCGTTGAGCCACGACGGTCATGTCCTGATCCGTTGAGCATCCCTCCAGGATAATCGTAAACTCGTCTCCGCCCATCCGAGCCACAGTATCGACTTCTCTGACGCAGAGTTTGAGCCGGTCCGCCACGGATTTGAGCAGTAAATCGCCCACGTCGTGTCCCATTGTGTCGTTTACGGTTTTAAACCGGTCGAGATCCAACAACATCAAGCCGAGCGGCCGTTGGAGTCGTTTGCTCCGCGCCATGGCTTGAATCAGACGGTCGCGAAACAATGTTCGGTTGACGAGTCCAGTCAGCTGGTCGTATTGCGCCAGGTAGGTCATGCGTTCTTCCGCTCGTTTCCGTTCAATGGCATAGCGAATGGAGCGAGCGAGCAATTCAGGGTGGCCCTGCCCTTTAACCAGATAGTCCTGGGCGCCTTGCTGCACTGCTTGAAGAGAGAGGGTCTGGTCACTCACCCCGCTGAGGACGATAATTGGGATGGTGGGACTCGTGGCCTGAATTTGTTTTAGCGTAGGGAGCCCGTACGCATCGGGCAAGGAGAGATCGAGCAAGATGGCATCGTAGCGATCGCGTACCAAACGAGCAAAGGCTTCGCTGAGTCGGGTGACGTGGGTGATGTCGAATTGTTCAATGCTCCATTCGGCCAGAATGTCCCTGGTGAGATGAGCATCGACATCATTGTCTTCGACCAGGAGCAGTTTAATGACGGAAGGGCTCAACGCCGACCCCCCTGCGAATGAAAACATTGCTGAATGGACTCGTTTCTAATCCGGATCCGGATAGTGCTGTCTCAAGTATAGACAAAGTCCATGTCTTCACAAGGAAATGCTGGAAACAGAAGAGACCGTCAAGAGCGCGAGCTGCTTGAGTGGCACCGGTGGAGGGAAGCCAGGAGAAGTGCGCGGTGCGGCTGCTTCTCCGGGATGGTTTATCTGGAGCTAGGCAGAATGAAGGGCTTCAGCTCGTCGACGAACTTCATCCGCTTTTTGTGACTGTCCAAGATTCTCATATAAGGATGCAATATTTGAATGCAGGTAGGAGACCAGTTGGCCAAGCTGGGCTTCCTGTGCGATGACGTTGGCTTCCATGGCCAGCTGTTTTTCTTCACTGCGGCGAAAGCGCTCTTCCAGGCGCTGGACGAGTTGAATCCAGCTACGGACCTTTGCGGAATCGAGTTGTGGCATGGTGGGAAGAGCTTCCGCGTGTTCGAGCGCTTTTTCCGTTTGATTCATCCAGTTAATAAAGACGAGAAAATCACCGAGAGTAATCGTTAATGCTGAGGAGGTACCTTCTTCTTCAATGACTAGATCTTCCATGCGTACTCCTTGTTCCTGATCCCAACAGGTTGCTATAAGGACAGGGGCGAGCCAAAGATTTCCTCGAATGCCGATGTCGATTGCCAGCACTCGTCTTCCGTCTTTCTTATGGATCTGGCCGCTATAACCGTTGTGCCAGAGTCCTGGGTCTACCTCCATTCGGCTTGCTCGCAATTCCAGGAGCGAAGTGCGAAAAGGGGCATCGTGACCGCACGCCCCTATATTTTGTGGACGAGTGAGTATTACTGCGCTATAAGCGGTGTTGTCAACAGAGGATTGACCCAAGATGAGAAATATTATTACTGCTAATGGTCAGTATGGATGGGAACTATTTTTTGTTGTGTTGATCGCTCGGGCTGCGGGTGCGAGAACATGTCACTCTCTGTACGCGAGCAGGGGCGAGTCTTTCAGTGGGTAAATGCCTTTAGGTTTCTCTTCAGGTCCTATAGCGGCCTCGCAGGCATACCCGCCTTCAAAGGGCCACAGGAGTGATTGACCGAAAAAAGATCCTCGTACGTGGATATAGCGAAAGGTGACTCCAAGACGGGCACCTTCCGCATGAATCTTTTCCAGGCAGGTTTCTTTTGAGTAGGCTCGCCGTGAAAGGAGAATCGGATCTCCCGTTTGCGTATGAAACGCATTGTACTCACTCGCACAGCCATTTATAAAAAAGAGAACCCCACACATGGCAATGGCTTGAAGAAATCGTCGTTGTTTCATCGCTCAGCCTTTGTTACGTAACCCTCTTGAGTAGCCGCGCCTCTCATTGGCTGCAAATTCTTCTATAACCGTAGCACAACGGGAACCATTGATCGAGTAGATCATGGACTTTTATTGGAAATTTAGAGGCCGTTTCGTTCGCGCGATAAAAGACGGTGTCATGACGAAGTGGTGTGGCTTGCCGATGCGCACACGGCCGTATGGGATAAGAGTGAAGAGGCGATGGAAAGTCAGAAACCGTTGGCGAGGACTTGGCTAGACAGGTTTTTCAGCGATGTATTCAATATACTTCCAGAATTCTTTGGCTTCTTCTTCGTTCAGCACCACTGGGGTGTTATTCGCGGTTCCAGCCATGTATATCTTTACGGATATTGCGTCTTGCCAAATTTGCACCTCGCTATAAGTGACGCGATCAAGATTCAGTGCGCGGTTCCCGATCTTAATAAAGTTCACGACGTTCCTCCCCGCTAGTCAGTGCAGGGTGATCCTATCGCAGATAGAGAGACCACCAAAGGAACTTGCGAATCTTCGCACGAATGCTGAAGCCGCTTTCCGGACGCTTTCCGGTAGCGCTGTTTCGAGGGGGCGTAAAGCTTCGAAGGTGAGTTTGGATGTTGGGAAGGGATGCGGAGTTAATTTCGTCACGCTAATCGGCATTCTCCTGCGGTGAATGCGTAGCCCTTCACCCTCCAATGTTACCGCCTGCGCTTGAGCTTCCTTCCCCCGAGGGTCATACCACCAGACTTATCCAACACTGGCGAGTGCCTTATGTCTGAGAGGCGAATCGGATGAGAATGCGGAAGGCAACAAACTCCGAGGGGTGAACCGGGGCCATGCCGACCTCACAAATCAACACCCCGTTCTCAAGATCGGCCTGCGTCGCAGCGGGATGTTCGCACCGAAGGTAAAAGGCTTCGTGTGCCGTGCGCCCTTTGATGGCATCTTTCACCCAGCGCATGACCAGATGCCCTCGCAAGAGTTCTGTCAGTTGCGCTCGGGTCTCCGGGGTGCTCGCCTCATTGACAAACCAGGCGAGTTCACGCTCACAGATTTGCTCTAGCGACGCTCGGGCCAGTTCCCGTGTGATGCTCGGCATGTCTATGGCCCCAGGATCAATTTCGTCAATGTAGATGCCAGGTGACATGATAGATCCTCCTTGCTCGAGATAAATATATGATCTGTGGAGGTCACGGAGCAGCATTCGTGCCGAACCTGAATCGCCTCGCCCAGGCGGGAAATGCTCGAAGAATTTAGCGAGTACGCCGAGAATCTGCGAGGTGTGTGTATTGAACCAGATACATCGATGACCAAATTGATACGGAGGAGGGGCCCAAACGAAGACGCAAGCGCCAAAGAGAAGGTTGGGAACTCTCACGCCCCTACTTTGTTCATCGGTTGGCGAGCCTTCCGCCGCCCCGCGCATTACAAACCAGCAATCCGATTTGTAAAAAGTTGCGCACAGAATCAGAATGGATCGTGACGGAGCAGCCGGACTTGTGCATCGTGCCTCAAGCGTTATGGGATCGCGTGCAGGAGCGCCGCAAAGCGCACGCCCTGAGGTACCTGACGAACGGGCAAGTGCGTCTCGGACGTAGACCGAAGTTTTTGCTGTCCGAGTTGTTGAAGTGCGGCGAGTGCGACAGCAACTTTGTGATCGTGGATCGTTATCGTTATGCGTGTGGGGGCCATCTCAACCGTGGATCATCCGTCTGTAAAAACGATATTCACGTGCCTTGCAAGTTGGTTGAAGAGCGATGTCTTGCAGGGATTCACGGGACATTGCTGACGCCTGAGGTGGTGGAACGCATCATTCAGAAGACCATGCGTCTTCTTGAAGAACGGAATCGTCAATGCCTCCCCGAATCAGAATGGGTACAGAAACAAATCGAGAAGATGGACTGCGAGATCGGCAATATCATGAAGGCCATTCGACAAGGCAGAGTTAGAGATGGCCGAGATGGAGCGTAGCGAAGCTACAAGTTTCCATGAAAGCATGCGCGGCGCAGGCCGAGAAAATTATCACCATGTTGCCGCGTGCGAAAGAGCGCATCGAAGCGTTTGTGAACGACCTGAGGAGCATCGGCACGAAACCTGTGGCCTAGGCAAGGGAACAGCTTCGCGACCTCTTGGGGGAGATTCGGCTTGCGTCTATGGCAGACGGCTACCTAAAAACAGTACTAAATGCGCGAAATGAAGGGGTGTTGAAGGTGGCAACTGGGACCAAGTTAAATTTCTTGGTTGCGGGGAGAGGATTTGAACCTCTGACCTTTGGGTTATGAGCCCAACGAGCTACCAGGCTGCTCCACCCCGCAGGCGGAGACTAACAAAGCGTTGAACGGCAAGTCAAGCTGGCTCAGGCCCCGTTGCATTCACCGTCATGCGATGTTAAAGCCATACGCATGCGCATTGTATTTATGGGCACTCCGGAATTCGCCGTTCCATCGCTGGAAGCCCTACTGCAGTCTGACGACCAGGTCGTGGGCATTGTTACCCAGCCGGACCGTCCCAAAGGGCGGGGGCAACTCTTGGCTCCCCCTCCGGTCAAACTGATCGCGCAGCGAGCGGGTATTCCTTTTTTGCAGCCCGTCAAAATCAGAGTCCCCGAATTTCTCAAGGCACTTGCAGATTGGAAGCCCGACCTGATTGCCGTGACGGCCTACGGGCGAATTCTTCATGCCCCCATTCTCACATTGCCGCCGATGGGCTGTGTGAACGTGCATGGCTCGCTACTGCCGAAATATCGTGGCGCCGCTCCCGTGCAATGGGCCATCATCAACGGGGAAACCGAGACCGGCATTACCACCATGTTGATGGATGAAGGCATGGATACAGGGGCGATGCTGTTGCAGGAATCGCTGCCGATTTCCTCCGAAGATACCGCAGGAACGCTGGCGCCTCGTCTGGCCGCACTTGGCGGACGCTTGCTGGCCGAGACCATCGCGCGACTCAAGTCCGGCGCGATCACGCCGCAGCCTCAGAATCATGCCCTGGCCACATCGGCCCCGCCGTTGAAGAAAGAAGATGGGGCGATTAACTGGACGGCGAGTGCGAGTAGTATTGCCAATCGTGTCCGAGGTCTTTCTCCCTGGCCCGGTGCCTATGCCTATTTCGGCGGTGAGCGATGGATGGTGTGGAGTGCGATCTCAAGCCCGGCGAAGACCGATGTCGCGCCTGGCACCATTGCCGATGTGACAAAGCAATCCATCCACGTCGCGACCGGAGACGGATGGCTCATGCTGAAGGAAATTCAACCGGCCAATAGTAAATGGTTGACTGTGGCACAGTATCTGGCGGGACATCGCGTGAGCGCAGGCCAACGTTTCGATGCCGCGCCGCCCCCGTCAGAACAACCGGCGTAATCGGCCACGCCATGTCTTCTCCTCCTGTCTCATTGCCGCCTCCCTCTTCTTCTGCCAGAGCCTGCGCGCTGGCTGCCTTATTGACGCAGCAAAAGTCCGGCGATCCACTCGATGAGGTCTGCCATCGAGTGTGGGAGCGCCAGGCGATGGATGGGCGCGATCGGGCGTTTGCCATGGAGCTGGCCTACGGGGTTTTGCGGCGGCAGGAGACCCTCGGCTGGCGGCTGGAGCCGGCACTGAAGAAACCCTTGTCTCGCCTTCCGCTGATGGTGCAGATGCTCCTGCGCATGGGCATTTATCAACTGACGTATATGGATCGCGTGCCGGTCTCTGCGGCGGTGAACGAATCGGTGAATCTCGCGAAGGCCAACAAGGCGCAGCTGGGGCATGATTGGAGCGGTCTGGTGAATGCAGTGCTGCGGACGGTGACGCGGTTGCCAGAGCGGCCGTTCCCCGATCTCCAGCCGGATCCGGCCTTGGCGCTGTCGATTCGATACGCGGTGCCGCAATGGCTCTGTGCGCGCTGGGTCGAGCAGATGGGGCTGGTGAAGGCGGAAGCCGCTTGTGTGACGGTGAGTACCATTCCCGCTGTGACCCTGCGTGTGAACCGCCAGCGCGTGACCCGTGAAGCCTTTCTCGAACAACTCACAGAGGCGGGAATTGCTGCCCGTCCGACCGCCATCAGTTCTGTTGGAGTGGTGCTGGAAGAGGGGCGGGCGGTGGCCTCGATCCCTGGATTTCAGGACGGATGGTTCTATGTCGAAGATGAAGCCGCCCAGCTCATTCCGCTCGCATTAGATCCTCAGCCTGGCGAGCGCATTCTCGATGTCTGTGCGGCGCCCGGTGGAAAAGCGACGCATCTGGCCGACTTGATGTCGGCTCGCGGTCAGATTGTGGCGATGGATCGGCATGCCGCGCGGGTGCAGATATTGAAGGAAAATTGCCAGCGGCTTGGCGTGACGACGATTACTCCTCTCGTGGGTGATGCGCGCCAACTTGGCGCGACCGTTTCTTCTCGGGAAGGAGGGGGGGCTTCTGCGTTGGCGGAGTTATTCGATCGCGTGCTGGTCGATGCGCCTTGCAGCGGCATCGGGGTGTTGCGCCGTCATCCTGACGCGAAAGGGAAGAAAGATATTGGAATGTTTGCCCGGCACCAAACCTTGCAGTCGGAGATCCTTGAACGGGCGGCCACTGCCTTGCGGCCCGACGGGGTGCTGGTCTATAGTACCTGCTCGACTGAGCCGGAAGAAACCGAAGTGGTGATTGCCCGGTTCTGTCAGGATCATGCAGAGTGGGTGCGCGAGTCTGTTGTGCCGTGGCTTCCCGCTGCCGCCCTTCCTTTTGTCACGGCGCAGGGCGCGCTTTCCACGATGGGAAATACGTTCGGAATGGACGGGTTTTACGCCGTCCGGTTGCGAAAAACCAAAGAGTCTTCATGAACAGTCCCGTATTGATCGCCCCTTCAATTCTTGCCGCTGATTTTGCGCGCCTGGCCGATGAGATCGCGGCGGTCGAACGGGCCGGTGCGGATCTGCTTCATGTCGATGTGATGGATGGCCATTTTGTGCCGAATCTGACGATCGGTCCGCCGGTCATCGAATCGATCAAGAAAGTGGCGAAGATTCCGCTCGACGTGCATCTGATGATCACGAACGCGGATGCCTTCATTCCTGAGTATGCGGCGGCCGGGGCCGGTTACATCACGGTGCATGTCGAAGCCTGCCCGCATCTCCATCGCACGATTCAATCGATCAAGGAACATGGGGCCAAGGCGGGGGTGACGATCAATCCCGCCACGCCGATCAGTCTGTTGCAGGAGATTCTCGGCGACGTCGATCTCGTGCTGATCATGTCCGTGAATCCCGGATTCGGCGGACAGAAATTTATTCCATCTGTGTTGAAGAAGATTGCCGGCATGCGCGAAATGCTTGATCGAGCCCAGAGCCGGGCGTTGCTCGAAGTCGACGGCGGGGTGAAAGTCGATAATGCGGCGCAGATTCTCGCAGCCGGCGCCAATGTGCTGGTCGCCGGGTCCGCGGTGTTCTCCAGCCGGGACTATGCCGGGACTATTGCCGCGTTGCGGACCGCGGGACAGCCGGCCGCAACCGCCACCTCTCACGCCGCATCCCATCGATAGGCCATTCAGAGTGGAAACCTCCGCACTCATCGACAGCCTGCACCCTCTCGAAATCAAAGTCCTCATGGCCTTCGGGTCCCGTCCAGCCGGCACGGTGCTGGAGACGGAGCCGTTGGCCGCCGCCGCTGAATTAGAGCCGTCGCAGCTGAGCATGGCGATCGAGTGGCTCCTCGCGAAGTCTCTGCTCGTTGTCCATGCCGAGGCCGTGACGCCGATCGTGTCCTTGACGAAGGTGGGCGAACAGTATGTCAGTGGCGCATCGCCGATTGAGCGCGTCTTTTCAGCCGTGCGCGAAGTGGCCGGCACGGGCAAGCAGCTCACGATTTCAGACTTACAGGCGCAGGATGGATTGGATCCGTCCGATGTCAGCAAAGCGGTCGGACGATTGAAAAAAGAAGGGGTGTTGCTGATCGTCCAGGGCGGCTACATCGAATCGACTGGTCGTCCCAGTTCGGCAGGTACGGCCATTCGGATTTTGCTGCAACAGGTCAGCGAGGCCCCGCGAGAATTGAAGAGTTTCCCCGAGTCGCATCGCCAGGTGATCGAAGGCTATGCCGTCAAACGCGGGAACGCCAAGGAGCCATTCCGTGTGGATGATCGAGTCACTCGATCCTTCACGCTTTCTCCTTCCGGTGCAGAAGCGGCCGCGTACCTTGCCAAGGAAGGGGTGGCGGAGGAAGTCTCGCAGCTGACTCCCGAACTCTTGAAAGACGGCAGTTGGCGGAACAAGCGCTTCCGCAAGTACACCATCAGCCTGCGCGCGCCTCGCATTGGGACCGGCAAGAAGCATCCCTATCGCGAGTTTCTCGATACGGTGAAGACGAAGCTGGTGAGCATGGGTTTCCAGGAAATGCGAGGCTCGCTGGTCGAAACGGAATTTTGGAACATGGACGCGCTCTTCATGCCGCAGTTCCATCCGGCGCGCGACGTGCACGACGTCTACTTTGTGAAGCATCCCACGCATGCCGCCAAGATCGCGGAGCCGTTTCTCTCGCGCGTGATACAGGCGCATCAGGACGGCGGCAAGACCGGCTCTACTGGGTGGAAGTATGCGTTCAATGCTGAGCGCGCGAAGCGGCTGGTGTTACGCAGTCAGGGCACAGCCGTTTCGGCAAGAACGCTCGCGTCGGTGCCGGCCGTGCCGGGGAAATATTTCTCGATCGCCCGCTGCTTCCGCTACGATCAGGTCGATGCCACCCATGCCACCGACTTTTTTCAGGTCGAGGGCATTGTGCTGGGCGAAGACATTCACTTCCGGACATTGCTCGGCTTGCTGAATCTTTTTGCGCGCGAAGTGGCCCAGGCGAAAGAAGTGAAATTTCTGCCGGCCTACTTCCCCTTTACCGAACCGTCGGTCGAAATGCATGTGCGGCATCCTCGCCTGGGCTGGATGGAACTTGGCGGAGCCGGATTGTTCCGCGCCGAAGTCACCTTGCCGCTGGGCGTCACCGTGCCGGTTATTGCCTGGGGGCTTGGCTTGGATCGCATGGCCATGGTGGCGCTGGGCATTCACGACATTCGCGAACTATTTACGGACAATCTCGATTTGATCCGCACGACCAGGGGTATTTTCTAGAACGCGCCATGCCTACGATCTCTATTTTCAAAGACGACCTCGAATCGTTGCTGGCTCTCGACAGTCGTGCCAAACGTCCGGTCTCAATTCAACAATTGGAAGACTGGCTCATGCTGGTGAAGGGTGAACTCAAGGGGCACAACCAGGAAACCGGAGAGTTGCGCATTGAGCTGCAAGACAGCAATCGGCCCGATCTCTGGTGTTGTGAGGGGATTGCCAGACAAATCCGCATCAAGCAACAGGGAAAGCTCAAGGCCTATCCTTTCTTTTCGAAAAAGCCAAAGAAGGGGCAGGCGCTGATCGTCGCGCCAGGACTTGAACAGGTGCGCCCGTATATCGCGGCCTGTACGGCCAGGGGCTATCGAGTCACAGAAGAAGGGTTAGCCCAGCTCATTCAGACGCAAGAGAAGCTGGCGGATATCTTTGGGCACAAACGAAAGACAGTGTCCATCGGGATCTATCGACTCTCCAAGATTCAGTTTCCTGTCACCTATGAACTGGTGAAACCGGATCAAGCGAAGTTCACACCGCTGGGCATGGAGACGGTGATGACGCTGGCGGAAATTCTCATGGTCCATCCGAAGGGATTGGAGCATGGACATATCTTAGCCGGGCAGAGCCGTCTGCCGATTCTCCGCGATGCGAAGAACCAGCCGCTGTCGTTTCCGCCCATCATCAACAGCCGCGAAGTGGGAGAAGTGCGCGTCGGGGATGACGAATTGTTTGTCGAAGTAACGGGGACCGATCAATTGATGGTCGTGCTGACGGTGAATATTTTCGCGGCCAACCTGGCCGATCGCGGGGCCATGATCGAGCCGGTCGAAGTGCAGTATCCGAAAACGACATCATTGGGCAAACGAGTGGTCACACCTCAGGATCTTAAGAATGCCAAGACGGTTCAACTGAAGACCATTGAGCAAGCGCTTGGCCAGGAACTCGGCGTGAAGGTCGTCAAGCAGGCGCTGGAAGTCTATGGCTACGAGGTGTCGGTCGGAAAGGGCGCCGTCAAGGCGAAGCTGCCACCGTACCGGCAGGATCTCATGCATGCGATGGATATTGTCGAAGATGTCGCGATCAGCCGCGGCTACAGTGAATTCGCCCCGGTGATGCCGGCACAATTCACGGTCGGAGGGCTCTCGCGCAGCGAACAGACATCCGATCGAGCGCGCGAATTGATGGTCGGTCTGGGGTTCCAGGAAATCATTTCCAACATTATGGGCTCGCCGGAGAGCTATCGCGATCAGATGCGCCTGGCCGATACCGAATGGGGGCGGATGGTCGAGGTAGACAATGCCATGACCTTGACGTTCTCCTGCCTGCGTCAGTGGATGCTGCCATCGCTGCTGCGAGTTGAAGCGGCCTCGAACCGAGCCTTCTATCCGCACCGTTTATTTGAAGCCGGCGATGTTGCAATCCCCGATGCCACGCACGAGCTAGGCTCGCGGACGGAAACGATCTTAGGCGTCGTCATTGCCCATGCGACCGCGCATTTTTCAGAAATTCACTCCTGCCTCGATGTGTTGTTCTATCACTTGGGGAAAGACTATAGCCTGGAGCCAGTCCAGCATCCATCATTTCTCGAAGGCCGCGCGGGAAGCATCGTCGTGGCAGGCAAATCCATCGGTGTCATCGGAGAAGTCCATCCTGAAGTTCTCGAACGCTGGCAAATCACCGTGCCAGTCGTCTCGTTCGACGTAAATATTTCCCAGCTCGTCGATCTCACATAAATACGCCCGTCCTGACATCGTCCGTTCTTGCGTTCAGAAAGCGTGGGGAGGAAGTCTCTTGCATGCCTGGGCTGGGTGATTAAATTAGTTAACATGAAAAAGAGAGCCGTCGTTTGAAATCTACCGGCGCGGGAAACCCATTGTGCGCCTTGTGCCGCCCTCCAGAGATTCTGAACTGCGGAATGTCTTCCGGTCGATTCGCAAAGAAGTTGCGAGTAAGTCAATACTCATGCTGACCCCATAGTGCCACGAGCATTGGCTTCTGAATCTCACACACGCCTAAGTCATCATTGAAGCGTGGCGACGTGAGTACAACGAGGAATGGCCGAAGAAAGCGCTGGGTGGGCTGACGCCCGCCGCTTCTGCGCAGCAATTGGCCAGCAAATCAGCTACAGTTGCCCTCGGACTTCAAACGTGGCTATTACTCAACATTGGGAGGAATCGCGTTCATCACAGCGATCAAGGCAATCAGTATTGAGTGAGTCTGCATCAGACGCTGTTAGCGCGTCGCGGCGTCATTGCCAGCATGAGTCGCAAGGGCAACTGCAATGTGTCTGCCTGAATACTCCATGCTTTTACCGCTACCACGGCTTAAATGGCAGAAGCAGCAAGTTAGAAGGGAAGAGCTTTCTTTTGATCACATTCCGAGGTGACGGAGAACCAGCTATGGATGACCTGAGTACGACAACAACGGAGCAGTCGTCCGAACAGATTGCTGCCGCAATATCCTCCGGACCAAAACCAAACGATCTTGTCGTTTTCGTTCCAGGTCTCCACCCATTATGGAGAAATCCCCGGCACTATGAACCGATAGAGAGTCTGTTGAGAGATGTTTTCCCCCAATGCGAACTATTTACATTTTCTTATGTGGGAACCTATTGGTCGAGCGAAGATCCCGAGGAAATCTCCAGTGAGCTTGAGGAGGAAATTGGCAAAAGAATTAAAGGAGACAAAACTGGAAAGTCAATCTACTTGGTCGGACATAGTTTTGGAGCATTACTCCTGCGACAGGCCCTCCTCATGAATACCAGACCTGCGCGTAAGGTCCCATGGGTGGACCGCGTTGATCGAGCAATCCTCTTGGCAGGGGCGAATCGTGGATTTGAACCGCACAAGCGAGGGTACAAATATATTGCTGGATTTCTTGGTTTCTGGCAATGGCTTCCTAGAAGAATTCGCCCGGGTCACCTTGGATTAGCAGGCCTACGAGGTTCTGTTTGGGTCACAAATTTACGGATGGAATGGGTCACGCAAGGCACGCCACCACTTGATCTGCCTCTCACCATTCAAATTCGGGGAACACAAGACGGACTAGTTGGACCGCATGATAGCGTGGACATAACCTACTCACGAAAATCTGATGTTATCCAGATGAGTGGTCTTGGTCATAGCGAAATAGCTCTCCTCAGGTCCAAGCGAGTGGCTGAGATTCGGCCAGAACTACTGACTGCACTTCAAAAGGCTGTTCGGCAGCCAGCACCTCCGCTTCCCCCAACTGCTGCTAATGCACCAAAACACCTGGTTTTTTTAGTTCATGGAATACGAGATTTTGCAGAGTGGCACGAAGATCTAGCGCGGACGATCCTTGAGAAGGCAAGCCACGGCAGGTCCTCTGTTGAAGTGGTCTCGATTTCGTACGGCTACTTTACGGCACTACAATTTTTGTTCCCAGTGGCACGTAGGAGATGTGGTCGAGCGATCCTTGATCAATACGTTCAATACAAAGTCCGATATCCAGAAGCTATATTCTCTGCCATAGCGCATAGCAATGGTACGTATGCATTAACGTGGGCGATGCAGAAGAATCCATTTCTGTGCTGGAAAAACATTTACTTGGCAGGGTGTGTTCGCAACTCTAATTTCCCTTGGCAAGATATCTCATCTCAGTTTGAAAAGGTGCGGAATGACTGTGCGAGTAGGGATTGGCCAGTTGGAGCTCTGTGTTGGTGGCTTAGTCTTGTCCCTGTATTCTATCGCGGAGATCTTGGGACAGCCGGAGTCAGTGGGTTCTCTGGGCCGTTAGTCCGCAGCCCACGACTCGGCTCCTACAAGGTTATAAACAACCAGTTTCACGATGGGGATCATTCATCCGCACTCAATCCTAAACATCACGTGGAGATTGCAGAGTTCGTACTCACGGGGGAGTCGTGGCAAGCAACGAAGCCACTTAGCTCGAAGCCTCGTCGCCTACGTCGCTATTTTTATCGATTTCTTACCTTAGTTCTGGTGGCCATCGCGGTTGCGGCTTACATCTCAATTGCTACAGCTGGCTTCACCTCGACAATGACGGTGATGGTCACAACTATTTTGACGGTCGTTCTAGTTACAGTCATGCTCCTGGCCTAAACACCTGCTTTAGAGGGCCTATCTACGGAGCTAAGGAGTCACAAAGTGCTATTGATTTGCAGGAGGGAGTGATGGATTACTGAGCAATGGTTCTAATTCCATGTAGGGTAGGACGGTTGTAGTGTCCCCCAGAAATCAAGCCACCTGGGCTGCTTGTTGTGTGCGATATTGGGCCGGGCTTCGAGCAAATCAAATGGGTCGGGATTTTTTTGCTGGTGGCGGTCGCTCGGCAGACCACCGGACCATGCTTCGAGCGGATGGACGGATCTATTGATTTCTGTTCGAGCTGCCGCTGGCTCTTCAATAACCCTCTGCGCGCCTACCTGTATGTGCTCTTATCTGATCGCATGTCCCACCTCTCATCGTCTCCACCGGTCTCTTCTCAAAAGATAACGGGAGCTGAATTTGAGAGAGTGATGCCGACTAGAGTACCTCTGTACCGATGTGCGATATTGGAGAAGTGGCCACATCGATGCGGTATGCGAGGCTGCACATGTGAGGACGGCATTGCCACAAACTGTAACTGGTCTGGTTGCAGAGGTATGATGATAAATTGACGGTTAGCTTTGTGGTGATAGGTCCTGGTCGCGTACGAATCGGAGTCGAGGTAGAAGATAGAGATAAGTAGCTGGCTCAAATAAAAAGGGGGGGCAACAACCTAGTTGTTGCCCCCCCTTTCATATGTCATGAGCTATTCTGTGTCGAGTTTCAGAGCTTATGCCGCGACTGGCGTCATGTGTTGCTTGGCCAGGCCGCACAGCTTCTCGAAGCCAGCGGCGTCCTTGATTGCCATATCGGAAAGGACTTTGCGATCCAAGAGGATCTCCGCTTTTTTGAGGGCGTTGATGAACCGGCCGTAGGTTAGTCCCTGAGCCCGGACGGCGGCGCTGATACGCGCGATCCACAAGCGGCGGAAGTCCCGTTTCCGATTCTTCCGTCCGTCATAGGCATACTGCTGTCCTTTATCAACCGATTCTGTGGCCGAGCGGAACAACCGGCTCTTGGCGCCGTACTGTCCCTTCGCTAGCTTCAGCCGCTTTTTCCGTCTCGCTCTTGTTTTCGGTCCACCTTTTGCGCGGGGCATGACTCAATACTCCTTTTATCCGTGAGGGTCGCTCTTCGAGAGCTTAGTTATACGGCAAGAGGCGGTTCAAAGACAAGGTGGAAGTGGGATCCACCACAGCGGTGCCGCTCAACCGCCGCTTTTGATCGCTCTTCTTATGGCTCAAGAGATGGCGTTTTCCGGCTTTCCGCCTGACAATTTTCCCACTCCCAGTACGGGAAAATCGCTTTTTGGCCCCTTTGTGTGTCTTGGCTTTCGTTTTCATCTCATCCATCCTCTTGGTTTGTAAGCAACTGATAGTCTATTAATTCTTTGGTGCCACGATCATGATGAGGCTGCGGCCTTCCATGCGTGGGGCATATTCAATGGTGCCTGTCTCAGTCATTTCGGCAATCACCATATTCATGAGCGTGCGGCCCATTTCCTGATTGGCCATTTCACGGCCGCGAAACGTCAAGGTGACTTTCGTCTTGTTCCCATCCGCCAAGAATTCCTTGATCTGACGGATCTTGATGCCCAGGTCGTGCTTGTCGGTGCGCGGCCGGAGCTTGATTTCCTTCACCTGGGTCGACTTTTGATGGCGCCGATTCTGGTGGTCCTTCTTGCTGAGCTCGAATTTGTATTTGCCGTAATCCATGATCCGGCAAACAGGCGGCGCAGCGGTGGGGGCGACCTCAACCAGGTCGTATCCCCCCTCTTGGGCTTGGCGCAACGCATCAGGCGTTGGAAGAATCCCCAGTTGCTCTCCTTCGGGGCCGATGACTCGAACCTCTCGCACTCTGATTTCGCGGTTCACGCGCAGTTTGGGGACGATAACCCACCTCTTAGTGTGTTGGTTGTAGCTCCGGCTGCGCGCGCGTGACGTCATTCCTGAGAAGATCGATCACTGCAGCCCCTGTCATATTGCCGAGATTCGCGCCGCTCCGCCCACGGACGGAAAGCATGCCGCTTTGGACTTCACGATCCCCTGCAACGAGCATATAAGGGACCTTGGCTTTTTCCGCCTCGCGGATTTTAAAGCCGATTTTTTCGTTGCGGAGATCCGCGTCGGCTCGAAAGCCCGCGGCTCTCAGTTGGGCGACGACGGAATTCACATACTCGCGCTGATTGTCGGTGATGGCCATGACGACGGCTTGGACCGGCGCCAGCCAGGTTGGGAACGCGCCGCCAAAGTGCTCGACGAGAATGCCGAAGAAGCGTTCGATCGATCCCATCAAGGCTCGATGGATCATGATGGGCTGGTGGGATTTTCCATCCTCGCCGATGTAACTGAGCTCGAAGCGTTCAGGATTATTGAAGTCGACTTGAATGGTCGAGCATTGCCAAGACCGGCCCAAGGCATCCTTGATCTTAATATCGATCTTCGGTCCGTAGAAAGCGCCGCCGCCTTCATCCAGATGGAACGCCAGTCCGCGGCCCTTAAGCGCGCCTTCTAGCGAATCGGTAGCCAGGGTCCAGTTGTCGTCCGACCCAACCGACTGTTCGGGTCGGGTCGACAAGAAGATCTCAAAATCGACAAAGCCGAACGATTTCAAAATGAAGAAGGTGAAGTCGAGCACGCGGCTGACTTCCTCTTGAATCTGATCCGGACGGCAAAAAATGTGCGCATCGTCCTGGGTAAATCCACGAACGCGAAGCAGGCCATGCAGGACCCCGGTTCGCTCATATCGATATACGGTGCCCAGCTCGCCGTAGCGGATGGGCAAGTCGCGATAGCTGCGCAGGTGGGACTTGTAGATCATGATGTGGTACGGGCAGTTCATCGGCTTGAGCTGATACTCGCTGCCTTCCAGCTCCATCGGAGCGAACATATTGTCCCGATAGTAGTCGACGTGGCCGCTGGTCTTCCACAGATTAAGCCGGGCGATATGGGGCGAATACACCAGGTCGTAGCCATCTTTAATGTGCTGTTCGCGCCAGAAATTCTCAATCAACAGCCGAACTAGAGCGCCTTTGGGATGCCAGAGGACCAAACCGGGCCCGATTTCGTCCTGGACGGAAATGAGGTCGAGTTCTTTCCCGACCTTGCGATGGTCGCGGCGCTTGATTTCTTCAAGGCGCGCCAGATGGGCATCCAGCTCTGCCTGAGTCGGAAAGGACGTCCCGTAAATCCGTTGCAACATCGGGTTGCGCTCATCTCCGCGCCAGTAGGCGCCAGCGGTCGTCAGGAGCTTAAAAGCGCCGACATGGCCGGTGGTTGGGAGGTGAGGGCCGCGGCAGAGATCGATAAATTCGCCTTGGCTATAAGCCGAAATGGGCTCCCCTTCAGGGAATCCTTGGATGAGTTCAACCTTGTAAGCTTCCCCACGAGACTTGAAGAACTCGATGGCTTCCTGCTTCGATAGCTCTTTCCGCGTGACCGGCAGTTTCCGCTTGATGATTTCACGGGCGCGGGCCTCGATTTTCTCAAGATCCTCAGGTGTGAACGGTCGTTCAAATGCAAAATCGTAAAAGAAGCTGTCTTCAAGAGCCGGCCCGATGGTGACTTGCGCGGTGGGAAAGACTTCTTTCACGGCCTGCGCCATG
Source organism: Nitrospira sp. (assembly GCA_022226955.1). Lineage (NCBI taxonomy): Bacteria > Pseudomonadati > Nitrospirota > Nitrospiria > Nitrospirales > Nitrospiraceae > Nitrospira > Nitrospira sp. The sequence goes on along the minus strand of CP092079.1, from coordinate 3,516,819 downwards.
ATGTGAGTGCTGCTATGCCGGTAGACTTCTCGTCCTTCTGCCGTGTCGAATCGGACCGGCTCGATGACAGCATCTTCAGTCAGCGGGCGGGATAGATCGACGACGAGTCCGTTGACCTTGGCGGCCAGAATGTCTGGTCCGACCGATAAGCCGAGGGCCTGTAGAGCCACTCCTGCAGTCTGGCCTTTTTCGAGGACTTGGCTGTTCCCGTCTTTAAGAGCGATCTTCATTCGTTCCAATTGGCCAAACAAAAACAACAAAGGCATTCCGATGCCCCAAGGCAAACGGATGCCTCTAGCCGGAATGGTAGGCGCGGACGGTCTTGAACCGTCGACCTTTACCGTGTCAAGGTAACGCTCTCCCCCTGAGCTACGCGCCTATTGTCCGGGTGCGCATGATAATAGAGCCTTGCCTGCACTGTCAAGAAAAGCGATGGAGAAGGCGGCCTCTTCCTACTGCTTCAGGAAGGTGCCGCCTTCTCTCTGTTGTACGGGCAAGGAGCGGGCGCCGTTACTTGACGGCGGAGCGCAACTCTTTCCCTGCAGAGAACTTCGGGACCTTGGCGGCAGGAATCTTTAACGATTCTCCGGTGCGTGGATTTCTGCCCATCCGAGCCTTCCGCTTGGAAATCGTAAATGTGCCGAAGTTGACCAGGGAGACTCGCTGGCCTTTCTTCAGCGAGGTCGTGACGGCTCCGGTGAAGGCTTCCAGCGCTGTTCCCGCTGCGACTTTCGTAATTCCTGCGGAGGCTGCCATCTTCGCAATCAGCTCTTCCTTCGTCATCAGTCCCCTCCTTGGTTATGAATAAGGATGCCAAACACCTGAAGTCCTACTCCCGTAGCGCAGAAACGGTGCTTCTCGATGTACTGCCGAGTTACAAGGTGCGCGCGGCCTTTGTGCGACTCCGTTTCAGGGGAATGTGCAGATCGGTAATTTTCTTCCTCAAGGTATTCCGGTTCAGCCCCAATAACTCTGCCGCTTGGATTTGGTTCCCTTGGGTTTCCCGCAGAGCGGATGAGATCAGCGGGCGCTCCACGGCGGAAATCAGCATGGGGTGGAGATTTTTTGCAGCGCCGGTATGCATTCCCTTTACAAAGTCGCCCATTTTCTGGTCGAGAAAGTCTTCCAACGAAAGATCGTATCCGTTGCTTTTTGGAGGAGGCTCACGGTGCTGACTCAGCATATGAATCATGGCCGGTGCTTGCTTGAGGATGCTACGTGGCCCCGTGATCAGTAACGCATGGGAGAGATTGATCTGTGTCGAAAGGTTTTGGAGAGCGTGTTCCTGTCCAGCGAGGGATTCTAGAACGACTATATCGAACGGGCGTTTAGGGAGATCATGTGGCAATGAGGCTGCGTCGTGAGCGATGGTCACAACGGCGTCTTTGAACATAGCCTTAAACTGAATGTGGACGTCGGTGTCCGCAGTCAGCAGCAAGATAGAGATAACCGATGAGGGAACGGACATGCAGGCACCATCCGAAGAAGAGGGCAGAATTATTGCCCAGGGCTAACTTGATGTCAATTGGATATTTCCACCGGAAAGCGGATGAATGAGGTGAGCATAGCTATGAAGAATGCTTCACTCGATCCATCGGATGATTTTTACGCGGTGTATTTGCGCTGCTTGACAGCTTGGATCGGCGGACTGTATATCATGGCGAGATTAATTCCTACCGGAATTATCAAGAATGAAAGTATCGCATCGCGCAACGTATGGAATAATGGCTGCCGTTGACCTCGCCATGAATGGGAAGGAAGTCCCCATTCAGGCGCGGGCTATTGCGAGGCGGCAAGCGATCCCTGTGCGGTTTCTTGAGCAAGTGCTGCATGCCATGAAGAAAGCCGGTCTGGTCGATAGCACACGGGGGGCGCAGGGAGGCTATCTTCTCTTGCGTTCGCCCGCTGAACTGTCCGTGGCTGATCTGCTGGAGGCGCTCGATGGGCCGGTGTTTCATGATGCTTCGCACAATGGTACCGGGCCGAATCGGCGCGACACGAGAGAGCAACTCTTACTCGGAAGCGTGTGGGAGAAGGTGCATCAGGCCGAGCGGAATGTGCTCGAAGCGATTACGATAGACCAACTGGTTGAACGCCAACGAGCGCTCGATCAGCAGCGGAATCCCATGTATCACATCTAAGAGCCATGAGAAGGTTTTGGTGTCAGAGTCGTGTGGTCGTCACGGCCAGGGAGGATATGTATGAGTCCCCAAGATCAGCTGATCGTGCCGGAAATTAAAACATCGCCGATTCCTCCGGCACTGCTTGAGGAAATAGAAACGTTTGAAGCGGAAGCTCTGCGCACGATGGCAGGAGAAGTGTCAACTGACCTGTTCAGACCATTCCGGCTGCAATATGGCATCTATGGCCAGCGTCAGCCAGGCGTGCAGATGGTCCGGATCAAGATTCCGTTCGGAGGCATCTCGGCCAATCAGCTTCGGCGAGTCGCGGAGCTGGCAGATCGCCATGCCACTGCGGTCGGGCATGTGACCACACGCCAGGATATCCAGCTGCACTTTGTGGAATTGAAAGACGTGCCGGCCATCATGCGCGGCCTGGCCGAGGTGGGGCTTACCACGCGGGAAGCCTGCGCCAATACCGTCCGCAATGTGACAGCCTGCCATCTGGCCGGAGTCTGCCAGGGCGAAGTCTTCGACGTGACGCCCTATGCGAAGACCGTCGCCTATCACTTGCTGCGGAATCCCTTGAATCAAAGTCTGCCGAGAAAATTCAAGATCGCGCTTTCCGGCTGCAAGCAGGATTGCGCGCTGACTCCGATCCATGACATCGGACTGCTCGCAGCCAAGCGGGCCGATGGCACCATTGGGTTTCGCATGGTGGCGGGTGGCGGCTTGGGTTCGGCCCCGCGTATGGCGCAGGTCCTGCGTGAATTTACGCCGATGGAAGAATTGCTGCCGAGTATTGAGGCCGTCATTAAGGTGTTCGATACGCTGGGGAACCGGAAGAACCGGAACAAAGCTCGCATGAAGTTTGTGATCGAGAAGCTGGGGTTCGATGAATTCAAGCGCCGCTGGGAAGCCGCCTATGAGTCGATGGGCTATGCGAAACCGTCGCATGAGCCGCTCGCGCTGCTCACCTATGCGGACGAGCCGACTCCACTGATCATGCCGACACGCAACGGTTCCGGGCACTCATCGTCAAACGGTAACGGGGTCAATCACGGCATCGGGCATGAAACGCCGTTTGAAATGTGGAGGCGGACGAATGTCGTCAAGCAGAGACAGCCCGGCTATGTCACGGCGGCGATCAAGCTCTTCATGGGCGATCTGACTTCTGAACAGATGCTTTGCGTATCGGATCTTGCCGAACGGTATGCCAACGGGAATATTCGCACCACCATCAATCAGAACATGGTGATCCGGTGGATTCCCGAGTCGCAGGTCGAATCGCTTTACAATGAGTTGTCGGTCGCTGGCCTGTCCGATCCAGGTGCAGAGTTGGTGGAAGATATTATCGCCTGCCCAGGGACCGATACCTGCGGCTTGGGGATCACCTCATCAAAGGGGCTGGCCCGGGCCTTGGCCGAAGTCTTTCCGGCCGGCCGGGTTCCCGAAGACCTGTCGGATGTGAGCGTGAAGATCAGCGGCTGCCATAATTCCTGTGCGCAACACCATATCTCGACGATCGGGTTGCATGGCGTCGGGAAACGGTTGGGCGAACACGTCGCGCCCCATTATGAGTTGCATCTGGGCGGACAAGTCGATGGCACCCCGAAGATCGGGCAGATGACGGTCAAATTGCCGGCGAAGGCAGTGCCGGCCGCACTCTCGCATCTCGTCGAGGTGTACCGGCGGGATCGATTGCCGAAAGAAAACCTGTCGGCGTTTATTGCGCGCGCGGGCAAAAGCAAGCTCAAGGACGAACTGATCCCCTATACCATTGTTCCGGCTTATCAAGACGATCCCACTTTCTATTACGACTGGGAAGGCGAGGCCGAATTCATTCTCGAGGATTTGGGCCCCGGCGAGTGCGCCGGCGGCGCGTTGGAGATGATCGAAAACGGCATTCTCGAAGCGGACCAGGAGCTCTATCAGGCCAAGTTGCTCGTCGAGAACCATCAGTACTCCGTGTCGGTGAACAAATCCTATCGCGCAGTATTGGCGGCAGCTAAAGCGATGCTGGTGACAGAGGGGCTCGAACCCTCGACCGACGCAGAAACATTTATGGAGTTCGATAGTCGGATTGCCAAGAAGGGCGTCGTTCCCGCGCAGTACAGAGATCTCACTAAAAAAGTGGGCGATCTCGGGCCGAAGGATACAACCGCGGAATCGGCCCGTGAAAAGATGGCGTTTGCAAAGGGGTTCGTCGATGCCTGTCGCGCGGCGACCGACCAGATGGGGAAAGATCTCAAGCTCGCGCCGGTCCAGGAACCGGCGGTTTCGGCGAAGGAAACGGTCGTGGCCGCACCGGTTGCGCCAGCCGCTCCTGCGCCAACGGGCGCGCCGGTCTACGATCTTCGCGGCGTTGCCTGTCCGATGAATTATGTGAAGACGAAGCTCAAACTCGAAATGATGGATGCGGGTGAGAAACTGGAAGTCTGGCTGGACGCCGGCGAACCGATTAAGAACGTGCCGATGAGTTTGAAGAACGATGGTCATCTTGTCCTCCTCCAGGAAGCGCTGGAGCCGGAGGCCGCGCATTATCGCGTCCTCGTGGAAAAGGTCGAAGGCTAAGGGAGTCGGGAAGGGTTATGACCAACGGTGGAAGTCCAGAGATGGTCGCTGAATTGAAACGCGCGAGCGAGGCGTTCGAGTCTCAGCAGCCGCAGGATGTACTGAAGGACGCGATCAAGCGGTTCGCTCCAAAGATAGTCGTCGCCTGCAGTTTCGGGGCGGAAGATGTGGTGCTGGTCGATATGGTGCATCGCATCGACCCTTCGATCCCGTTGTTCTATTTGGACACGGACTTTCTGTTTCCTGAAACCTATGCGACCCGCGATCGCATCATTCAGCAGTATGCGCTGAAGCCGGCGCAAGTCATTCAGGTGCAGTCGTTGCTGACTCCGGAACAACAGGCGGCGCAACATGGTCCGGCGCTCTGGTCGACGGAACCGGATCGCTGCTGTCAGTTGCGGAAGGTGGAGCCGCTGACGCGTGTGTTGAAAGGATATGACGCCTGGATCACCGGCATTCGCCGCGATCAGTCGCCGACCAGAGCCAACGCGGGGTTGATTGAATGGGATAGCAAGTTCCAGCTGGTCAAAGTGAATCCGTTGGCGCGCTGGACCTGGTCCGATGTGTGGACTTATATCAAGGTCTATGAAGTCCCTTACAATCCCTTGCACGATCAGAATTATCCGAGTATCGGGTGCACCTATTGCACCGCTCCGGTGGCGCCGGGTGAAGATCCGCGCGCCGGACGTTGGAAAACATTTACCAAGACCGAGTGTGGGCTCCACAAATCCTAATATGCCTATCCAAGACTTCATTGCGAAAATTGCCAAGGGTCCGAAAGCCTCCAAAGATCTGACCTGGGATGAATCCAAGCAGGTCATGAAATTGTTGATCGAAGGGCAAGCCACGCAGGCGCAGATCGCGGCTTTTCTGATGGCGATGCGATTCAAGATGGAATCGGTGTCGGAGTTGGCGGCCTTTACGGCCACCGCCCGGCAATATGTCGCGCCGCTGTCGATCTCAAAAGAGCTGGCGGTCGTGGATGTGCCGAGTTATGCCGGCAAGTCCGAGACCTTTCACAGCCTGATTGCTGGGGCGATCGTCGCAGCATCGGCGGGCGCGGCGATCGTGATGCATGGCTATGACGGCATTCCCGGGCGTCCTGGTGCGGCGGGTGTGTTGAAAGCCCTCGGGGTTCCGATCGATCTGGATCCGAAAATGGCCGGCGAGGAGGTGACGAAAAAAGGATTCGTCTATCTCGATATCGGCATGTACCATCCGCCGCTCTATCGCTTTCTGGAAATGCGCCAGGAAATCGGGGTGCGCAATCTCTTCCATCCGATCGCCCGGCTGCTGAACCCGTCGCGGGCGGCGGCGCAAGTGGTGGGCTTGTCCCATCCGCCGCATTTCGAAAAAACGGCGGAGGTGTTGCGGATGTTGGGCTGTCCACGCGCCTTGGTGATTCGTGGCGTGGAAGGCGATCCGGAGCTCTCCGTCACAGCGGCAACCCGGGTGCTGGAGTTGCGGGATGAGCGGATCGCTCCGCTGGGAATTTCGCCGAAGGATTTCGGCTTGGCGCTCGGCACATCTCGCGACATGGCTGGGTTTCCCCCGGGCCAGCAGGAGAAGGAAGCGGCGTTGTTGCGGAAGATTTTGCAGAATCAGGTGCCGGGCGGCCCCAAGGATTGGGTGCTGATGAATGCAGCGTTGTTGCTGTATGCGGCGGGAAAGGGAGCAACAGCGCCAGCCTGTCTGCCGATGGCGCGAGCCGCGCTTGAAAACGGCGCCGCGGCTCGCAAGTTGGATGAGCTGGCGCAGGCGCCTCTTGCGGCCGGTAAACGGGGATAGCGAACAGCCTGTTAAGGGAAAGGTCGTCGGTTGTGAAACACCTTCGTCAGTTGGAAGATCAAAGCGTCTACATTCTTCGCGAGGCCTACAAGAATTTCGACAACCTGGGCATGCTCTGGTCCATGGGCAAAGACTCCACCGTCTTGCTCTGGCTGGCGCGCAAGGCCTTCTTCGGGCAGGTGCCCTTTCCGTTGCTGCACGTTGATACCAGCTACAAGATTCCCGCGATGATCGAATATCGCGACCGGATCGCGCGTGAATGGCGCTTAGATTTGGTGGTGGGCCAAAACAAAGAAGCCTTGGCCGCTGGCATGAATCATACGATGGGCCGCGTCGCCTGTTGCACCGCGCTCAAGACGAATGGGCTGAAGCAGCTGATCGAACAGAAAGGCTACACCGGCATCATCCTCGGTGTGCGCGCGGACGAAGAGGGGACGAGGGCGAAAGAGCGGTATTTTTCGCCCCGCGACAAGCATGGCGACTGGGATTTCCGAGATCAGCCGCCCGAGCTCTGGGATCAGTTCAAGACGACCTTTCCGCCTGGCACGCATATTCGCATCCATCCGTTGCTGGATTGGACGGAGATCAATATTTGGGAATACATCAAGCACGAAAATATTCCCTTCATGGATTTGTATCTCGACAAGGGCGATGGGACCAGGTACCGCAGTCTCGGCTGCGCGCCCTGCACGACGCCGATCAAATCGACCGCCAAGACGGTCGATGAGATCATTGCTGAATTGCGCCAGACAACGGTGGCGGAACGAGCCGGCCGTGCGCAGGATGAAGGGCGCGGGATGGAGCTCTTACGCAAAGACGGCTACATGTAACGAGAATGATGAAAACGGTTCCCAACATCGTTCTCGGCTCATCGAAATCCTCAACGTACCTCAGAGGGTACGCCTCCGGTTTCGACTCGCCTCGGGCCTTGTTGGATAACCGTTTTGATCATTCTCAATAAAACAAGGCGACTATGGATAATCCAACTCAGAAGCCATCAGAGAATTTGAACATCGTCATCGTTGGGCATGTCGATCACGGCAAGTCCACCTTACTCGGGCGCCTCTACGCCGATACGGGATCGTTGCCCGACGGCAAGTTGGAAAAAGTGCAGGCGATCTGCCGTCAGCAAGGCAAAGAGTTTGAGTACGCCTTCTTGTTCGATGCCTTTCTCGAAGAACAAGAACAAGGGATCACGATCGATACGGCGCGCACTTTCTTCGGCTGGAAAGGCCGCCAGTACATCATTATCGATGCCCCAGGCCACAAGGAATTTCTCAAGAATATGATTTCGGGCGCGGCGCGGGCGGAAGCCGCGCTGCTGCTGATCGATGCGTTGGAAGGGGTGAAGGAACAATCCAAGAAGCACGGTTACTTGCTGTCGCTGTTGGGGGTCCGCCAGTTTGCGGTGGTCGTCAACAAGATGGACCTGGTCGGCTATCGGCAGGATGTCTTCGATGGCATCGAGAAGGAATATCGCGAGTTTCTCGGCCAGTTCAAAGCCGTGCCCGAGCGCATTATCCCGGTCAGCGCCAAGCTCGGCGACAATATCGCCAACCGCAGCACGACCATGCCCTGGTACACCGGCCCGACGGTGCTGGATACCTTGAGTCTTTTCAGGAAGGAAGTCGCGCGCTCCGAACAGCCGCTACGCTTTCCGGTTCAGGATGTCTATAAGTTCGATGCCCGCCGCATCATTGCCGGCCGTATTACCGCCGGAAAGCTGAAAGTCGGCGACCATCTGGTCTTTTCCCCGTCGAATAAACGGGCCAATGTCCGATCCGTCGAAGCGTTTAATATCGATCCGCCTCCGACGGAAGGCTATGCCGGGCAATCGATTGGCGTCACGCTCGATGAACAGATCTTTGTGGAGCGCGGAGAGATCGCCACGCATCAGAAGCATCTGCCGTCTGTCTCGACGGCGTTCCGAGCCAATATTTTCTGGCTGGGGAAACGCCCGCTGGAGCGCGGCCGCAAATATCAGTTGCGTGTGGCTAACAAGGAAGTCGACTGCGAAGTGGCAACCATCCATCGGATCATCGACACGATGGATTTGGCGCAGCAGCAAGGCAGCATGACCGTGAACAAGAACCAGGTGGCGGAATTGACCTTGCGGACGAAGACGCCGGTCGCCTTCGACCTATCTGCTTCGTTCGAGGCCACCGGTCGTTTCGTGTTGGTCGACGAATACGACATTGCTGGCGGCGGCATCATTACCGAACTCATTCATGACGACCAGGAGTTTCTGCGCGAAGAAGCCCGTCGTCGCGATTTCGCCTGGGTCAAGGGCGAAGTCGGCGTGGAGGATCGCGCGCGGCAGTATGGGCATCGCGCGGCCATCGTCTTGTTTACGGGTGGGCGGCATACGGGCAAGTCGCTGCTGGCCAGGCAGTTGGAAGGACGTCTTGTAGCCGATGGGCGGCATGCCTATCTGCTGGACGGAGAGAATCTTCGCCGCGGACTCGATGCCGATTTGACTGACGAGGAGCGCGGGCAGACCGATGAAATGGCTCGGCGGTATGGAGAAGTCGCCCGATTGCTGATCGACACCGGGTTGATCGTGGTGTCCACCACCAATCCATTCGGAGTGCATTATAAAGAAGCGGTGCAGGCGATCCGGACGCTTGTCCATCCGGCGCCGGTCATTGCGGTGCACATGAGCAAAACCAGCGAAGAGCCGCCGCCGAATACGGACATTGTCTTGAGCGGCCCGACGGATCTCGATCACGCCACGAAGCAAATTATGGACGAGCTTAAGAGTCGTGGGGTGCTGGCCGAGGCGATCGGCGCCAAGCCGACGTTCCAATACTCGATCTAGCTCGTGCGGAATAAGCTGGGAGAGGGCCAACAGAGTTCGTTTTCCTTGTGGGACCTCCACCATTCGTGTGGTTTGACTCCCCAGAAACCCCTGTGTTACCGTACCGTCCTGCATCGTTTAGCCTGTGGATAGAAAGACTTGTATGGCGGCTGATAAAGATCTCAAAGCCATTCTTGGCAAGCTGAAGTACTCGGACGACGCCAAGGTGGTTCAGCAAATTACCGAGCAGACGAAGCAGGTTCACGCCCGCATGGCCGGCATTAAGTACAAGCTGGCCGTCATGAGCGGGAAGGGCGGCGTCGGCAAGAGCATGACGACCGTCAATCTGGCTCTGGCGTTTGCCAGGCAAGGCGCGAAAGTCGGGCTGCTCGACGTGGATTTGAACGGTCCCTGCGTGCCGCGCATGCTCGGCTTGCATGGGCAATCGTTGAAGATGACGCCGCAAGGGGCGATTCCTCCGGTCGGTCCGCTCGGGGTCGCTGTGGCGTCGATGGATTTTTTCCTCGACGATGCCTCGCCCGTCCGGTGGAAGGGACCGATGGATGTCAGTCCCGTCTGGCTCGGGCTGATGGAAATGAATGTGATTCGGGAATTTCTTTCCGATGTGATGTGGGGCGAGTTGGATTATCTGCTAGCCGATCTGCCGCCCGGCGCAGCTGCCGATAAACCGCCGGTGATCGCCGGATTTATTCCGGACCTGGCTGGCGCCATCGTGGTCACGACTCCGTCGGAAGTGGCGTCCGATGTGGTGCAGAAATCGGTGACCTACGCGCGCGACATGGGTATCAAGGTGCTGGGCATCGTCGAAAATATGAGCGAATACCGCTGCCCATCCTGCGGCGACGTCAACGAGCTGTTCGAAGGCAATACGGAAGCGATGTGCGAGGCCCTCGATCTGCCGCTTCTCGGGAGAGTGCCGTTCGACCGGAAACTCGCCAAGACCTTCGATAAGGGGCAGCCGCTGCTCGACGAAACCTATCCGACGATTCAACGGTACCAGGAAATTGCCGGGCGTATCCGCACGTTGCTCGATTATAAGAAGGTGCTGGCGGATAAGCTGTGACACGAGAGATGCGAGAGGAGCTGCTATGAAATTTGTGTGTCTCAATTGCGAAACCTATATGAATTTTGAAAAAGTCGAAAAGCCCGGCGAGGGATCGCTCGGGGTCTTCTTCGGCTGTCCATCGTGCAACGCCAAGTTCTCGATGGTGACGAATCCAGGCGAAACGCAGATGGTCAGCTCTCTCGGCGTCAAGCTGGGCGGGCGCACGGTGGCGGCCGAGCCGTTTGAAATGACCCGGGGCACATTGAAAGACGAGGCGATGGCCGGTGCGGGTCAGATGGGCGCCTACTTGAATGAGAAGATTCAGGGCGGGCAACCGGTGGCGGCGGTAGCGGCTCCCGAAAAAGCCGGAGAAAAAGCGAGTGGCGGTTGTCCCTTCTCCGCGATGGTCGCAGAAATGGGATTGACGGGCACCGGAAAGCCGGGCAACGGAACGGCCCCCGTATCTTCAGACTTCACCTGGACGGCCGATGCCAAGGAAAAGCTCGATCGCCTGCCGGCCTTCGTGAAGCCGATGGTGCAGAGCAGTGTCGAAGCCTATGCGCGGAAGAATGGATTCAAGTCCATCACGTTGCAAGTTATGGATGACTCCAAGACCGATTCGCCGAACGGGATGACCTGGTCGAGGGAAGCCGAGCAGCGGCTGGAGAACATCCCTGACTTCATTCGGCCCATGGCGCGAAAAGAGATTGAGCGGGTCGCCAAAGAACGTGGCCTGGCGACCATCACGGCGCAAGTCATGGACGATGCCAAAGATAAGTTTATGAAGTTTATGTAGTGAGTGGGAATTTCATGTTGCAGGGTCTCCAGAGGCCCATCCGGAATATCGGATGGGCCTTTCCTTTAATGCCGACGTTCGGAGCGTTCTTCAGGGAAAATCCCGCCAGAATGTGGGCGCTATGCTGCTCTCTTATTGTCCTGGTCGCCCTGCTGCTTGGCCTAGATGGCGCGGTGCTCTTCGCTCAGCATGGCGAGCCTAGTCACGAGGCGGCTTCGGTGGGTTCCGCGGAGCATGGTCACGATCATCATGCGCTCACTCTTTCTCCTGACAGCTGGGAAGGGTCGAAGGCTGGCATAGCCTACTCGGAGTTCAATCATCATCTCGCCGGACTATTTGTACTTCTGATCGGTTGTTCTGAGATGGCGCAGGCGACGCGGTCTTCCTCTCTCGGCTGGGCGAGAATGCTTCTGCCAGCGGCATTACTGGGCATGGCCGCGTTTCTGCTGATCTGGAGCGATCATCAGGCCTGGCCCATCGGGCCAATGAGTTTTGCGGAGACGTTTTTCGGAAACGATCATGAAATTCTCCAGCATAAGATGTATGGTCTTCTGGCTTTGACCGTCGGGCTCATTGAGTGGTCTCGGCGTCTTGGCCTGCTGGACCACGCCGGCTGGCTGGTCCCGCTTCCGCTGTTTGCGATGGTCGGCGGGCTCATGTTGTTTGCGCATTCCCACGGCGCTCATCCTGCCGCCGAGAAAATTGCGATGCACCATGCCGTCATGGGCACGTTGGCGTTGTCGGCCGGTTCCACCAAGCTTGTTTCAGCTGGACGGGGCGTCTTGATGGGCTGGTCTCGCTCCCGCTGGGAGACGATCTGGGCAGGCCTCATTCTTCTCATCGGTCTCCAGCTTCTGGTCTACGCGGAATAGTCCCGGCCATTTTTGCGCGGCTCTCGATTGATTGACACCTTTCAAAGGCCTATGCTACGTCTACGCCGTTGGCAGCGGCCTCGCATCGGGTACGCGTTTCACAGACGTAGACGAGGGATCTATGGGTGGACATAGTCATTGGGCGACAATCAAGCGGTATAAGGGCGCGCAGGACGTCAAGCGCGGAAAAGTTTTCACCAGGATTATCCGCGAAATCGCCATTGCCGCTCGCACCGGTGGCGATCCCGACAGCAATCCTCGTCTGCGCTTGTCGATCGCAAAGGCCAAAGAAGCCAACATGCCCGGCGACACGATTAAAAAAGCCATCCAGCGCGGAACAGGAGAGCTGCCCGGCGTGGCGTACGAGGAGTATGCGTTGGAAGGCTATGGGCCCGGTGGCACTGCGGTCTTGCTGGAAATCACCAGCGACAACCGCAATCGCACCGTGGCGGAAATCCGCAATCTCTTCACGAAGAACCATGGCAACATGGCGGAAGCCGGAGCGGTGGCCTGGCAGTTTCATAAGAAGGGCCTCCTGACAATCGAGAAGGGAAAGGCTGACGAAGATCAGTTGCTCACGCTGGCTCTCGAGGCCGGCGCAGAGGATGTGAAGGTGGGGGACAAAACCTTCGAAGTGATTAGCGGCACGCATGAATTCGAAGCCGTCAAGAAAGCCTTGGCGGACGCCAAGATCGAGACGGCGCTGGCCGAAATCACGTTTATTCCCCAGAACACGATTCGCCTCGAAGAAAAAGCCGCCGAGCAGATGCTCAAGTTGATGGAGGCGATGGACGAGCACGATGACGTTCAGAAGGTCCATGCCAATTTCGACATCTCGGAAGAAGTGATGGAGAAGGTGGCCGCCGCTGCGGCAGGATAAGTGTCCAGCTATCCGGCTACGTCTTCCACTCGATACGCGAGCCTCAATGATCGCCTTTCTAACGGGGCGGCTGGCTTTTAAGGCGCCGACGCATCTTACGCTGGATGTGCAGGGTGTGGGCTATGAAGTTCATATTCCCCTGAGCACATACTACGCGCTGCCCAATCTCGACGACGTCGCGGCGCTCCATATCCATACCCATCTGCGCGAAGACGCGATTCAGCTGTTCGGCTTTCTTGCGCAGAGCGAGAAAGAAGCCTTTTTGCTGCTCACGACGGTGTCCGGCATCGGTCCGAGACTGGCGCTCGGTGTTTTGTCCGGGCTTCCGCTGAACGAGCTCGTCCGCGCCATTCAATCCGAAGATGTCGAAAAGCTCGCTACGATTCCGGGGATCGGAAAGAAGACGGCGGCGCGCATCGCGCTCGAACTCAAAGAGAAGATCGTGAAGATCCATTCCGGGGGGGCTTCCGTCACGATTGAAGAGCCAGCGGTCCCGACGGGTCCCTATGACGATGCGCTTTCGGCCCTTGTCAATCTTGGGTATCGCCCGCAAGATGTCAAAGATGCGTTGAAGCGAGTTTCCAAGGCGGTCGAGAGTCAGGCCGGTCTCAAGGAATTGATTCGTGAAGGGTTGAAAGAACTGGCGAGGGGGTAAACGATGAGTCAGTTTACGCGCGCACGAGCGATGGTCCAGTACGGTGTGGTTGTGGGAGCCCTCTTGGGATTTCCCTTTGCCGGATGGGCGCAGGATGCCGGCGAGCAGAAAAGCATCCGCATGACTTGCGGGACCTGTCCGGAGGGCTATGCCACTACCGGAACGACCCAGGCTCCGTCAGTCTGTAAAGACGGGGATCCGACGCTGGTCCAGTGTGTGCCGCTGGGGGCCAACCTGCTGCCGGTGTGCGGATCTTGTCCCGATGGCTATGTGGAGATCGGTCGTTCGTCGGTTCCCTCTCGTTGCGGCAATACAGATGGTGGGCGGCTGTCGCAATGCCAGCTGCAAAAGATGGAGCAAAATCTTCCCGATCCCACACAAGGCGTCAAGACTTGTCCCCCATATTGCGGGAGTGCTGCTCAACCTGGCCAAGGGGCCTTGCCGCCAGTCCCGCGGTTTCAGCCGGCGCCGGACAATAAATAATATTGTGGTATGAACTTGTATGACGGAACGGCTTCTCGCACAGCGCACCACCGACGATGACCGCAGCATAGAAAACGTCCTGCGGCCGCAGTCGTTCAATGACTACGTCGGGCAAGAGCGGATGAAAGAGTCGTTGCGCATCTGCATCGATGCGGCAATGCAGCGAGGCGAAGCGCTCGATCACACCATTTTCTACGGTCCTCCCGGCCTGGGAAAGACGACGATTGCGCACATTATCGCCAAGGAAATGGAAGCGTCGTTGCGTTCGACTTCCGGCCTCGTGCTCACTCATGCCGGAGATCTGGCGGCGATCCTCACGAATCTCCAAGAGCACGATGTTCTCTTCATCGATGAGATTCACCGCTTGCCGGCCTCCGTCGAAGAGGCGCTCTATCCGGCGATGGAGGACTATCAACTCGATCTCGTGGTTGGGCAAGGGCCTGCCGCCAGAACGGTTAAGTTGGATCTTCCGCAATTTACGTTGGTGGGAGCCACGACGAAGGCCGGCGCGCTGACCTCACCGCTCCGCGACCGGTTTGGACTCGTGTACCGGCTGGACTTTTACGCGCCGGCCGATCTGGAGCGCATCGTGATGCGGTCGGCTCGCGTGTTAGGCACCTCCATCGATCCGGCCGGCGCGGCAGAGATTGCGAGAAGAGCCCGGGGCACGCCGCGCATCGTGAATCGCTTGATCCGGCGCGTCCGAGACTATGCGCAGATTAAAGCCGAAGGACATATCACCCAACAGGTCGCTCAGGAGGCTCTGGCTTGGCTGGGAGTCGATAGTGCCGGGTTCGATGACATGGATCGGAAAATCCTGACAACCATTATCGAAAAGTTCAACGGCGGACCGGTTGGAGTGGAATCGCTGGCTGCCGCGGTACAAGAAGAGAAAGGGACGCTGGAAGATGTGTATGAGCCCTATCTCATTCAAGCCGGCTATCTCGATCGGACCGGCCGCGGCCGCCAGGCGACGAAGCTCGCCTTCGATCATTTCAGCAAGCCGACCGATCAACTGTTTTAGGATAATCGTGTCTTGCCTGATCGGCACAAGCGCTTGAAAGACCAGGGACTCTCCTTGCAATAGGCGATTCGATTCCTGTAGTATCTCTTGCTTACTCGCACTCGATCTGCCTCTGGACAGTCGTCCAACTCATGAGGCACGGGTGGAGGGGGTCCGTGCATGTCTGGTGACCTTTCCGACTATCGGAAGGAGATTGATCGTATCGACGATGAGATTCTTCGTCTGCTCAATGAGCGGTCGAAGAGCGTCATCGAGATCGGTCATATCAAGAAAGCTCAGGACGCGGCCGCCAATCTGCATACTCCGGCTCGCGAAGCCGCCATTATTGAGCGATTAGTCGGTCAAAATACCGGTCCTTTCCCCTCGGAAGCCATCCGTCCCGTATACCGGGAAATCATGTCGGCCTCTCTCTCGCTGGAAGGTCCGCAGAAGGTGGCCTATCTGGGCCCGCGCGCGACGTTCACGCACATGGCCTGCATGCAGAAGTTTGGGTCGTCGGCTCAATACATTCCGGTTCACAGTATCAAGGAAGTATTCAACGAAGTGGAACGAGGCCGCGCGAATTTCGGCGTCGTGCCGATCGAAAACACCACGGAAGGTGTTGTGAACCATACGCTCGATATGTTCATCGATTCGAATTTGCTGATCTACGGAGAGGTGCTTCAAGAGGTCTCGCACCATCTGATGTCCAAGTCCGGGGCGATGGACGAGGTCAAGAAGATTTGCTCGCACCCGCAGGCCATCGCGCAATGCCGTAATTGGATCGAAACGCATATGCCGCATGTGCTGGTGTCGGAAGTCGCCAGCACGGCCCGCGCCGCGGAGCTGTGCCAGGAGGATGTGACCATTGCCGCCATCGCATCGGAACTGGCGGCCCAGCTCTACGGACTCAAAGTGATGAAGGCGCGGATCGAAGACAACTTGAACAACTTCACCCGTTTCCTGGTCCTGTCGCAGAAACCGCCGCAGCGCACCGGGAAAGACAAGACCTCGCTAATGCTGTCGATTAAAGACAAAGTCGGCGCGCTGTACGATCTTCTCAGGCCGTTTGCGTCAAATGGCATCAGCATGACGAAGATCGAGTCGCGGCCTTCCCGGCGGAAGGCGTGGGAATATATTTTCTTTGTCGATGTGGAAGGCCACATGGAAGAAGAGCGCGTGAGCCGGGCTATCGAAGAGGTCAAAGGCCGCTGCCTCTTTATGAAGATCCTGGGGTCATACCCGGCGCACAATTAGACCTATGGCACTGCATATTCATCCAGATATTGCCTCGCTCAACCCGTATGTCCCGGGCAAGCCGATTGAGGAATTGCAGCGCGAGCTGGGCTTGGCTCGCGTGATTAAGCTGGCCTCGAATGAGAATCCGCTGGGGCCCTCGCCCAAAGCGCTGGCCGCGCTGGCTGGGGGGCATGACAGTTTGCATCGGTATCCGGATGGCGGGGCCTATCGCCTGCGCCAGGCGTTGGCCGATCGCTGGAAGGTCAGTCTCGATCGCATCATCCTCGGCAATGGGTCGGATGAAGTGCTCGGCCTGCTGGCCCGGACGTTTCTGGCGCCAGGCGATGAAGCGGTAATGGCCGATCAGACCTTCGTGATCTACAAGATGGAAGTCACGGCGGCGCACGGTAAGGCCGTGATCGTTCCGTTGATCAATTGGACGCACGATCTTGACGGCATGGCGAAAGCCATTACGCCCAAGACCAGGCTCGTCTTCCTCTGCAACCCCAATAATCCTACCGGGACCATGGTGGCCGCCGATGCCGTTGCCCGGTTCATGGCGAAAGTTCCAGAGGATGTGGTCGTGGTGTTCGACGAAGCCTATCTCGAATATGTGCGCGATCCGCATTTCCCGGACAGTTTGCAGTATGTGATGCAGGGGCGGAACGCGATTGTGCTGAGAACATTTTCAAAGATTTATGGGTTGGCCGGATTAAGAATCGGCTATGGGATTACGACTCCGGAGATCACCAACTGCCTGAACCGCGTGCGGCCACCGTTCAACGCCAACACGCTGGCGCAGCGCGCGGCGCTGGCCGCGCTGGGCGACGACGACCATGTGGCGAAGAGTCGAGCGGTGAATGCGGCCGGGATGCAGCAAATCGAAAACGGCTTGCGCGCGCTGGGATTTGCCGCGATTCCCAGCCAGGCGAATTTCGTCTATTTCGACGTCAAGCGCGCTGGCCGGCCGGTGTTCGATGCCTTGCTGCGCGAGGGCGTGATTGTGCGGCATATTGAAGGCACGATGCTGCGCGTGACGATTGGGCAGCCGGACGAGAATGACGCGTTCCTGGTTTCGTTGAAGAAGGTCTTGCAGTCGACGTGAAGCAACAGAGAGGGCACCATGATTATCGTCTTGAGACCTGACGCATCTGAACGCGAAGTCGATCATATTATCGATCGGCTGCGAGAGCTGGGCTTGAAATCGCAAATTTCCACCGGTCAGGAGCGCACCATCATCGGGGTGATCGGCGACGACCGGATTTTGCACAATCAGCCGTTGACGGCGCTGCCTGGCGTGGAAAGCGTCTTGCCGATTCTCGCTCCCTGGAAGCTGGTCAGCCGGGAATTCAAGAAAGACCCGACCATTATCGATGTGGGCGGGGTGAAGATCGGCGGGAAGAAGCTGGTCATCATGGCGGGACCCTGTGCGGTCGAGCGTCTTGAGCTCACGGTGGGAATTGCCCATGACGTAAAAGCCGCCGGAGCTTCAGTGCTCCGTGGCGGAGCCTACAAGCCCAGAACGTCTCCCTATTCCTTTCAAGGCCTGGGGCGTGAAGGGCTGGACTATCTGCTTGAGGCGAAGAAACAAACGGGCTTGCCGGTCGTCAGCGAAATTTTGGACACAAGAGACATTGAACTGTTTCTGGAGAAGGCCGACATCATTCAGATCGGCGCTCGCAACATGCAGAACTTCGAACTCCTGAAAGAAGTTGGCGCCTATGACAAGCCGGTGCTGTTGAAGCGCGGATTGTCGGCGACCATCAAGGAGTTTCTCCTCTCGGCGGAATACATCATGTCGCGCGGCAATCGCAATGTGATGCTCTGCGAGCGCGGGATCCGGACGTTTGAAACTCAGTATCGCAATACGCTGGATTTGGCGGCGATTCCGACGCTGAAAGAACTGTCGCACCTTCCCGTCATCGTCGACCCCAGCCACGCGACAGGAAAGTGGCAACTGGTGGCGCCCATGTCCAAAGCGGCGATTGCCGCCGGCGCCGATGGGTTGCTGATCGAAGTGCATTCCAATCCAGAATGCGCCTTGTGCGACGGAGAGGAATCGATCAAGCCGTCGAAGTTCAAAGAGCTGATGCACGATCTTGGCAATATCGGCCGAGCCGTCGGGCGGGAAATCTAGACGGTGAAGAATTTCGTTCAGCGGCGAAGAGATTAGGACAGCGATGGCGGTTCATTTCAAACAGGTTGCGATTATCGGGGTAGGCCTGATCGGCGGATCGCTCGGGATGATCTTGCGCCGTAAAGGACTGGCCGATCAGGTGGTCGGCGTCGGCCGGCGGGTGGAGAATCTGAAGACGGCCGTTGAGCTGGGCGCGATCGATCGTTATGTCGCCGATCCTAAGGAAGGTGTGCGTGACGCCGATCTCGTAATCCTGGCCACACCGGTCGATACCTACGACTGGCACCTAAAGGGCTGGGCTTCGTGTCTTTCCCCAGGGGCTATCGTGAGCGATGTTGGAAGTGTGAAAGGTGCGCTGGTCGAACAGTCGGAAGCCAGCATGCCGCCCGGGGTCTATTTCGTCGGAGCGCACCCGATTGCCGGAAAAGAGAAGACCGGCGTGGCTGCGGGAACCGATCAGCTGTTTCAAGGCGCGCGTTGTATCGTGACTCCTACTGCTAAAACCAACGCGCAAGCCTTGGAGCGTGTGCGTGCGTTGTGGCAGGAGACGGGCTCGATCGTGCTGACGATGGATCCGCATGTACACGATCAGATCTTGGGTGCCGTGAGTCATTTGCCGCATGTTGCGGCCTTTGCCTTGATCACGGCGTTGGCGAATCTTCGGGACGGTGAAATTACTGCGCTCGATTTGGCGGCGCACTCCGGCGGCGGATTGAGGGATACCACCAGGATTGCGGCGAGTTCTCCTGAGATGTGGCGGGATATTTTCCTCTGGAATCGCGAGAATGTGGTGCATTTCATTGATGCGTATCAGGAGTCGCTCCAGGAATTCCGCCGCTTGATTCAAGCCGGCGACGGAGCCGGGATTGAAAAGGCGCTTGAGCGGGCCAAATCAGAGCGTGAGAAATTGAACGCTCGCCCTACTGTGACGGTGTAACTGAACGATGGCTTCATTGACGATCACTCCAGGCCGCGCACTTACGGGGACCGTTATGGTGCCCGGCGACAAGTCCATCACGCACCGCGCGATTATCCTCACGTCGCTGGCTGAAGGCGAAAGCCGGCTGTCCAGTTACTGCCGCGGGGAAGATTGCTTGAACACGATGCGCGCGTTTCAGACGCTTGGGATTCAGATCGATGAGCAGCCCGAGACGCTTCTCGTGCATGGCAAAGGCATGTGGGGTTTGCGCGAGGCTGGCGAGCCGATCGATTGCGGCAATTCCGGAACCGGGACCCGCTTGTTGACCGGACTCTTGGCTGGGCAGGATTTCTTCACGATTTTGACTGGGGACGAGTCGATTCGCCGCCGACCGATGGGACGTGTGGTGAAACCTCTGCGCGAGATGGGCGCGGTGGTTGCTGGGCGCAAAGGCGGTGAGCTGGCTCCGCTGGCCATCACCGGCACCAGGCTGCGGGGGATTGACTATACCTCGCCGGTGGCCAGCGCGCAGATCAAGTCGTCGCTTTTGTTCGCAGGGCTTTTCGCCGAAGGCACCATGCGGTTTCGCGAGCCGCGCTTGTCCCGAGATCATACGGAGCGGATGTTTCAGTCGTTCGGGATTCCGTTGCGGCAAGAGGCGGGCACATTGGTATTGGAAGGGCGTCCCTTGTCCGGCTGGACCGGCCGCGCGATTGTGATTCCAGGGGATTTTTCGGCTGCGGCATTTTTTCTCGTGGGCGCGAGCATCGTGCCTGGATCGGATGTCACGATTCAGAATGTCGGGATCAATCCGACGAGAACCGGGCTGATCGATGTGTTGACAGCCATGGGAGCCAAGATCGATGTGCTCAATCGGCGCGATGAGGCCGGTGAACCAGTCGCGGATCTCCGCGTCAGGTCGGCGGCGTTGAAGGGTGTGACGGTCGGTCATGAACTGATTCCACAGACCATCGATGAATTCCCAATCCTGTGCGTCGCGGCGGCGGTGGCGGAGGGTGAGACGGTCATCACCGGCGCCGAAGAGCTTCGTGTCAAGGAAAGCGATCGCATTGCCACCATGAGCGCCGAGTTGAAAGCGATGGGCGCTCAGATTACGGAAAAGCCGGATGGGATGGTGATCCGAGGACTGGGGCAGGCAGGAAAGAATGGCCGGTTAGCCGGTACGCTGAAGGGGCAAAGCCATGGCGACCATCGCGTGGCGATGTCGCTGGCCATCGGCGGGCTCACGGCCGACACTCCCACAGCCGTGGCGGATACCGGTTGCGTGGATACCTCGTTTCCGAATTTCGAGCAGGTCCTGGCGACATTGTTGACGGCATCGGCTTGAGGACTATAATACGGCTCTTTTTGATGTAAGGCGGAAGGTAGAGGCAGTGATTATTGCGATAGATGGGCCAGCCGGAGTAGGAAAGAGTACGGTTGCCAGGTTGCTGGCATCGCGGCTGGGCTACCTCTATCTCGATACGGGCGCGCTCTATCGGGCGGTGGCTTGGAAGACGCTGCGGAGCGGGATTGATCCGGCCGATCGAGAACAGGTAGCGGCGCTGCTTCCTTCGCTGTCGATCCAGATGCTGTTTCAAAACGGGGCGATGTTGGTGTTGGTAAACGATGTGGATGTCACGAACGAGCTGCGCACACCAGACGTGACGACCGCGGCGTCGGTTGTGTCGGCGATTCCCGCCGTCCGCGAATGGCTCTTGCCAGTGCAGCGCCAGATCGGGCAGCGCGGATCGGTGGTGGCCGAGGGGCGAGACATTGGCACCAAGGTGTTTCCTGGCGCGCCGGTAAAGTTTTTCCTTGAGGCGGACGCGACCGTACGGGCCGAGCGGCGTCATCGCGAGCTGGTGACGGCTGGGCATAGCGGGTCGATGGAGAAAACCCATCAAGACCTGTCTAGCCGCGACGAACGGGATCGCACACGCGCCGTCGCTCCGCTGGTGCCAGCGGCCGATGCGCGACTAATCGATACGTCGTCCTTGCAAATTGACGATGTGGTGGAGCAGATGCTGGCGGCGGTCGCGGCCGTCTCGTGAGCGGATGGGTTTACGGGATTCTGTGGGGATTGGTGCGCGTCTCCGCAGCGTTGTTGTTTCGGTACCGGGTCGAAGGAACGCTGCCCAAGACCGGGGGCGTGCTGGTGGCGGCCAATCACGCCAGCTATGTGGATATTCCGCTCTTGGGATGCGGAATGACGCGGCGGGCCTGGTATCTCGGGCGTAACGACTTGTTTCCCGTGCCGGTGTTGAACGGGATATTGCAGCGGTTGGGCTGGATCCCTCTCCGGCCGGGCCGGTTAGACCGGGAGGCTTTTGGGAAAGCGGTCAGCCTGATTCAGGCCGGCAAGGTGGTTGTGATTTTCCCGGAAGGCGGACGTAGTCACGATGGCCATTTGCGGCAGCCGAAATCCGGCATTGGTGTCATTGTGTCGCAGACCGGCTGTCCAGTGGTGCCGGCCTATCTGAAAGGCACGTTCGATGTGCTGCCGACCGGAGCTAAATGGCTAAGGTTTCGGCAGGTGACAGTGAAGCTGGGAGATCCGCTGACGTTCGAGAGCGGTCATTCCAAAGAGCAGGATAAGGGAGATGCCAAACGGTTTTATCAACAGGTCAGCCGCACGGTAATGACGCATATCGCTGCCCTCGGAAATGTGCCGCCTCCCATGGCGGGACATGAAGGCGAGCGAGCGACATCTGAGCCGCCGACCACCGGAGCTCGCAAGGCTGAGTGAGCTCGGTTTTTTTCACCATCAGCACCCGGCCTAGGCCGGAGGATATAGGATCTGTCCATGAGCACCGCATCAACAGGCAATGAACCGAAGTTAGACCGCGCCGCGCTGGCCGCCCTCTACGAGGAGACCTTCCGCAATCTTGAGGAAGGCACGATTACCGAAGGCCGCGTGGTGGCCTTGACGAAGGACAAAGTCGTCGTCGATATCGGCTACAAGTCCGAAGGCATGATCCCGAGCGATCAATTCTCGCCGGACGATCTTCAGGCCCTCAAGGTTGGCGACAGCCTTCAAGTCTACATCGAAGAATGTGAAGACGACGACGGCAACTTGGTTCTGTCCAAGGAAAAAGCCGACAAGATGAAGATTTGGGAAGAGCTCGAAAAGCTTTTCAACGAGGAAAAGAGCATCGACGGGAAAATCATTTCGCGGATCAAGGGCGGCATGATGGTGGACATCGGCGTCAAGGCGTTCTTGCCTGGCTCGCAGATCGATCTGCATCCCGTGCGCGATTTGGATGGCCTCGTCGGCAAGACCTTCCCGCTGAAGATCATCAAGATCAACCATCGCCGCGGCAATGTGGTGGTGTCCCGCCGGGTGCTTCTGGAGGAAACGCGCGACAAGAAGCGTCAGACGACACTGGCGAATTTGAAGGAAGGCCAGCTGATTCAGGGCATGGTCAAGAACATCACCGATTACGGGGCGTTTATCGACCTCGGTGGAATCGACGGCTTGCTCCATATCACGGATATGTCGTGGGGCCGTGTCGGCCACCCATCTGAAATGTTCACCGTCGGCGATCGCGTGGAAGTCAACGTGTTGAAGTACGATCGGGAGACCGGCCGTATCTCGCTCGGACTGAAGCAGAAGTCGGCCGATCCTTGGACCAATGTGGCCGGCAAGTATCCGATCGGCACGCGGGTGCGCGGCCGGGTGGTGAGCTTGACGGATTACGGTGCGTTTATCGAGCTCGAGCCGGGCGTCGAAGGATTGGTCCATGTGTCGGAAATGTCCTGGACCCACGAAGTGCGTCATCCGTCGCGTGTCGTGACGGTGGGCGATCAGGTCGAAGCCGCCGTGTTGAACGTGGATCCGGCCAGCCGCAAGATTTCGCTGGGCATGAAGCAGACGGCGCCCAATCCCTGGGACATGATCGAGAGCAAGTACCCGATTGGGACGAAGATCGAAGGAAAGGTGAAGAGCCTGACCGATTTCGGAGCCTTCATCGGCTTGGAAGAGGGCATCGACGGCTTGATCCATATTTCCGATATGTCCTGGACCAAGCACATCAAGCATCCATCGGAGCTGTTCAAGAAAGCGCAGAAGGTCGATGCGGTGGTGTTGCGGATCGACAAAGAAAAAGAGCGGTTGTCGCTCGGGTTCAAGCAGCTCTCGCGCGATCCGTGGGACGATGAGATTCCGGCGCGGTACCATGTCGGCGATTCGGTGACTGGAAAGGTCAGCAAGGTTGCCGACTTTGGGATCTTCATCGAACTGGAGGGCGGCGTCGAGGGGTTGATTCACATCAGCGAAGCCGGATTGGACGGCGCGGCGAAGCTGGAAGAGAAGTTTAAGCTGCAAGACGATGTGACGGCAAAGATCATTAAGGTGGACCGCGAGGAGCGGAAAATCGCGCTCAGCTTGCGGGAGCATCAGTCGGACTCGGATCGGCGGCAGGTGGACGAGTATCACTCGTCGCAGGGCGCGCTCGATCAAAGCCTCGGCCGCGCCGCGAAGCAGAGCCGCAAGAAGTCGCAGGCGGACGACTAATGTCCGCGCCTTGTTGGACTGTCACAGGGGTACGGCCTCATGGCTGACGACCAACCGATAGAACGCAGTCCCAAGCGCTCCCTGCTGCGCAAGTTATTTTGGGCCGTGGGGGGTGTGCTGGGATTGCTGTTCTTGGTTAATGTGGTATTTCCCGACCTCGACCTCTCTAGCGAGGATCGCATTGCGCTGATCCGCATTGAGGGTGTCATTATGGATTCCCAGGAAACGCTTGGCGAACTAAAAAAGTTTGGAGAGAATCCTTCCGTCAAGGCGATCGTTCTTCGGATCGACAGTCCTGGCGGAGGGGTGGTTCCCTCGCAAGAGATCTACGATGCGGTGCGCCGGGTGCGGACGAAGAGCAATAAAGCCGTCATTGCTTCAATGGGAAGCGTGGCGGCGTCGGGTGGTTACTACATTGCCGCCGCGACCGACCGTATTGTGGCGAACCCTGGGACCTTGACCGGGAGCATCGGAGTAATCATGGAGATGGCCAACGTCGAGGGCCTGCTCCAGAAGATCGGCGTCGAGGGCGTCGTGATAAAAAGCGGGAAGTACAAAGACGTCGGCTCTCCGCTGAGAAAAATGAGCGATGAAGAGCGCGGGTTGCTGCAAACCGTGATGGATGATGTGCACAAGCAGTTCATTGAAGCCGTCGCCGAAGGGCGCTCGCTCGAAGTGCCAGAGGTACAGGCCTTGGCCGATGGGAGGATTTTTACTGGCCGGCAGGCAAAAGACGCCAAGCTGGTCGATGAGCTCGGCGACTTGGACGACGCGATTCAGCTGGCGGCCGATGTTGCAGGAATCGAAGGCGACCCAAGAGTCATTGAGCCGCGCCGCCGATTTTCGATTCGCGAGTTGCTGGAGTCGAAACTGTCGTCGGTCTTGCCGAAATTCGATTTCCACCCTGGGGTGAATCTGAAATATCTCATGGCCTATTAATCGCGCGGCCATGGCGTGCAACGGCACCTGTCCATCAACGGTTTGAAAGGGGGCGGACATGACGAAAGCGCAGATCATTGAGCAGATGTCGGAGAAGGTCACCACGTTGACTAAGCGGCAGGCCGAAGTCGTCGTGAATACTATTTTCGACTGCATTCGGGATTCTCTGAAGAACGGAGACAAGACCGAAATCCGTGGGTTTGGAAGCTTTCGGTTGCGGGCGCGCCGCATGAAAGAAGGGCGCAATCCGAAAACCGGCGCGACGGTTGCGGTGCCGGCGAAACGGGTCCCGTTTTTTAAGGCCGGCAAAGAACTCAAGGAATTACTGAACCAATAGCGAGTGAGAAGGAGCTCCCATGTCATCCTCAGATTCTGCTGAGTCTTCCGGCGCGGAGATTCGCTGGACCGACGGCGCGCTGAAGCGCATGGAACGTGCGCCAGTCTTTCTGCGCGGCATGGTTCGACGGCTGGCTGAAAAAAAAGCGCGAGAACTCGGCTACGAGGAGATCGACGAAATCAAGCTGGACCAATTCAAGGGCCAGATGATGGGCTCGATGGGGGGCGCGACCGGCATGGCGTCGGCGGCCGAAGCGATGGAGAAAGGGCAGTTGCCTTGGACAGCTGCAGCCAAGGCGCGGCTCGATGCGGTGCCCGATTTCATGCGCGGCATGATCAAACAGATCGCCGAAGAGATGGCTCGGGACGGCGGCCACATGGAAGTCAATATCGATTTGCTCGACCGAGTCGAGTCGATGGCCGATGCCCGTGAACGAGAGTTGCCTCCGCTGGCATGGAGCGAGGGCGCGTTGGCGCTGCTGCAGATGAAAATAAAAGATTCGCCGCCGATCGCGCTGGAGTTTGTCAGCGACATGATCCGGCACGATACGGAAGAGGCGGCCAGGGAAAAAGGGTTGACGGCTATCGATGAAACGAATGTCGCGCAACTGTGGGAGGCGCCTCAGCAGAAGGTGGCCTGGTCGGATGAAGCGTGGAAGCGGCTCCAGACCTCGCCCGATTTCGTCAGGAGCGGTATTCGAAAAGCCGCTGAGCGCCGCGCCAGAAAGCTGGGCTTGTCCGAGATCGACTCGGATTCGCTCACGACATTTCGCAATCAGGCGATGATGAAAGCCGTGAAACGCATTCGATCATTCGGCTACAACGAGCTGACGTTCGACGCATTCGATACGGCGTTGACCAAGACGAAGCGGCTTCAGGGGAACGATCAGGCCGAGAAGCGCTTGCAGGAAATTCGCGGGCATTTTTCCGACCCCAACGCGAAAAAGCCTGAGGGAGGCACGCTGGGGGCCGATCTCATGGGCCGGTTCCGCCGCTATCTCAAGGGCGAAGAGACGCTCTAGTCTTCCCGCATGCCGGTTCCTCTCGCCTCAACCTCACCATGAAACCACGGCTACGCTGATGCGCTGTCTTGCGATGCAATGTCAGTGTGTCTGAATGAAGAGAAGAACCCTGGAACCGCCTGAGCGATTCCAGGGAGAAGTCTCGGATTAGACGCCGACCGCTTGGGGCCAGAATTTATGACGGATCTGCGGAAGCGGTTCGTTGTCGAAATTTGGAATATCGTAGAGGCATCGATCAATGGTCGAGATTTCATCTTCTGTCAAATCGATAGTGACTTTCTTTTTCCAGAACTGATCGAGCGTGAAGTAGTCTGCCGATTGCGGCTTCTCGGTCAGTAACGCTTTCATTTTCTGAAAGCCTTCGGTATCAACCCCATCAATGCGGCCTTTGTTTCGATCATGACACCAAGTCAGGACCTCCGCGATCCCATACATGGTGATATCCACTTTCACGTGTTTACTCATTGCATCCTCCTCAAAGTGAGCCCCATTCTAACGCAAGTCTTGTGAGATCAACAAGGCCGATTCGCCTATTGCAGGAAGAAATCCCGTCGATTGCATGGTGAAACAAGCCCTCTGTATACTCCGATGGATCAATGTTTTTTATGTCTAGGGCGATAGGTCAAGTGGTGGTAGGCCTATCGGCCTATCTCTAAATAGGAACGCTGTGAAACCAGTTTCTCTTTGTGCCTTGTATCAAAAGATACACCCCGCGAAAATCGCGATGTGCTTCGTGTTGGCCGCTGGAATATGGTCCTGCACCAAGGTCGATCCCTATCAGCCCCCCGATCTCTTTTATTACTATGCGAGCTATAAGGTTGGGAAAAATCCCACAACGATTACGACAGGCGATTTCAATCACGATACGTTTACGGATCTCATCACGACGAATATTTCCAGCAATACGCTTTCGATCTTACTGGGCAATGGCGATGGAAGTTTCAGCGAGCAAACCCAAGTCAAAGTGTGCCAGGAGCCACGGACCTTGGTCATGGCGGATTTTAACCATGATACTCATGCGGATATCGCGCTGGCCTGTTCCGGCGGCGATGAAGTCGCATTTTTGATGGGGCGAGGAAACGGCAAGTTTGAAGAAGGACCGCACTACCCTGTTCATCGAACACCGGTCGCTCTGGCCACGGAGGACCTGAATGGCGATGGCCATTTCGACGTTGTCGTTGCGCTGCGAAACGACAAGATTCAAATATTTCTGGGAACCGGCACGCCGGAGTTTCGCCATGGGGCGCAATACACGTATGGCGATACGCCCACATCTGTCGCGTTGTCGGATCTGAATGGTGATGGGAAAATCGATATGGTCGTGACCAACGGCGGACCCATGTCGAACGCGGTCTCCATCTGGCTTGGCAATGGGGATGGGACGTTTCGCAAACCTCAAGACTATCGGACCGGCAAGCGTCCGCTCTCCGCGATATTTGCCGATTTCAACAATGACCGCCAGCGCGATCTGCTCGTGATCAATGGCGAGCGGGATAGTTTCACAACCTATCTTGGCAATGGTAATGGCACATTTCGGCCGGGAACGGATTCTGGCGCCGATGCCGGCCCTATTTCAGGGGTCACTCGCGATTTCGATGGCGATCGAATTCTCGATGTCGCCATTGCGAATTTGCAATCCAACGATCTGTCGATTCTCTTTGGCAAAGGCGATGGGACGTTCCACTATCCACCTAGAAATTATCTTGCCAAGGCGGGTCCGTTTGCACTGGCGACATTTTGGGTGACCACAACAGCTGTCGAAGAGCCGGGTCTGGTGACGGCCGATAATGGAAACGGGACGGTCTCAATCTTTCTCCACCGCGGATTGAAGCAGGTAAAACCTGTGCCGATTGATTTGAATGAGCGATGATATCTCCGTGAGATGCGCAATCCCGGCACTTCTTGACAGGTCCTGGACCCTCCGTTAGAGTGGCCGCAGGTGTGATGCATCGAATAATATATCGTTGCCCCTGTGAGCGGAATGCCCCTGAGAACATTTACTTGGTGGTTTGCAATGGGTTCAGTGCTGACCCTTGCTGTCCTCATGGTGCAGGGGGGGATTCGTGATTTGTTGGAAGGAACCCAGCCTGCCGCAGGTACCACTGCGGCGGTTTCGTTTGGCACAACTATTCTCGGCGGCGGCCTTCTGGCCGGATGCTTAGCGGTGGTTCTCAATCGACTTCGGTAATGGCCTGGTAGGCCGATGGCATGCGCTGCTTGAAATGCAAAGGGTTTATGATGGTCGAGCGGCATTATACGCTCATGAATCGGCGGCTGTTTGCGCGCTGCCTGAATTGCGGCTTTTGGATCGATCTTGCGGATGTGCTGCGGTTTTTTCATAAGGTCATCGATAGCGGCGTTCGTGGCGGAAAAGTGCGGGAATCTTATCCGTTGTAATGTATTTCTGTCGCGCACCGTTCTGGAAGGAGCACATCATTTGGTCAAGTCATTGACCCTCACGGCAACAGTTCTGGCTGCGGTATTCGGAACTGTGGCGGTGGGAATTCCTCTCGACGCCCAGGCCGCCGAGTATAGTCATAAGCATAAGCGCCAGGTTCAAGCCGCGAGCGCGTCTGGCGATCGGCTTCCGTGGCGCGTGGCTCCCGCCCATAGTATTTTCATGAAGGAGCTTCGCTCCGGTCGCGTGCTGTACCAGCACGAATCGCTCAAGCGGCTCTCGCCCGCAAGCCTCACGAAAATCATGTCTGCGCTGGTGATTTTAGAGAAGGGGAAGTTGGACGATCAGGCGACCATCAGCCGCAATGCCGCGCGGGCTCCTAAAACGCATCTTCGGCTTCGTCCAGGAGAGGTGTTTAAGCTTGAAGACTTGCT
Source organism: Nitrospira sp. (assembly GCA_022226955.1). Classification (NCBI taxonomy): domain Bacteria; kingdom Pseudomonadati; phylum Nitrospirota; class Nitrospiria; order Nitrospirales; family Nitrospiraceae; genus Nitrospira; species Nitrospira sp. The sequence continues at coordinate 3,487,845 of CP092079.1, read as the reverse complement.
GAAAGCCATGTTGATTGTGTCGGCTAACGATGCCTGCCTGGCTGCGGTCGAACATGTCGGTGGCGATGAAGAGCAGTTTGTCATGCTCATGAACGCGAAGGCTGCCGCGCTTGGATTGACCGATACTCATTTCAGCAACGGTTGTGGGTTCGATGGCCCTGAGCACTATTCAACGGCTGAAGATCTGGCAAAGCTCAGCGAAGTCGCTCTCCAGAACCCGATCTTTCGCGCGCTGGTGCGCGAGGAGCGTGAGATTATTACTCCGATCAGCGGTCACCGCGCGTATGTCCTGCACAGCACCAACCGGTTGCTCGGCCGCATCCCCGGTGTGGAAGGCGTCAAGACCGGATTTACTTCGAAAGCAGGCCGCTGTCTCATCGCGAAAGTTTCGCAAAATGGCAGCGATTTGCTGGTCGTGATCTTAAACTCCAATCGCCGCTGGAATACCGCTGTGAGTCTCATTGACTTCGGACTCAAATCCACGGCAACGGCGCGATAAGTTCTTTCCTCGTTTCTATCTATCCACAAATCGGTCGATGCCGGTAATCTTGGCTCTAGGCTTGGGTTGAGCGGAACGATCTCGTTAGGATCTTAGATCTTTAGAGGGCGCTCAGCTTCCAGTCCAGCTGAGCACGTATACAAGTAGAAACTAGCTGTTTGATGGGTACGGGCGGAAGGATTCATTACGCAGTAGGGAACTAACGAGGGGAGGAGAATTCGATGTTGACGTCCTTCCCGAGGTAATTTACCTGAAAGCCTTGCTTGTCATAGGCCATGACGGCGCCCATCACGTTTTCATCGCCGTACTCTTCTTTGCCCAACAATTTCCGGATATCCTCGGGGCTCTCGCTATTCAGCACATTCCTGAAAACACCGCGCGCTTTGTGGGTGAATCGGTTGTTAATGAAAATCAGATCGACTTTCCCATCCTGGACGCGGACGCCGGCCATTGGGCCGGTGGGCTTCCGTTGGTCGATCAGAAAAATAAAGGCCGCTTCCTGCTCCGCTTTGATCCCGGCAATCTTTTCATTGACCAGGACCTCCAGGGCTTTGGATTCGGAGTCGCCTAACTTCACGCCGAACAGCGACACGGTTGCACTGGAAATCTCCTTCAACTCCATTACATCGTTTTTGCTTAATTCATAGGGCTCGGCATGCAGCGACGAGGTTCCACCGATGAGGATCGCCATGAGCATTATGGTTAACACAGGCAATTGGTATTTCTTCCTCATCGTCTCCCCTTTTGCAGATCGCCGCGGCCGGTCGATCATAGAAATTATTCTAGTTCTGCTGAAGATTGACAAGTGTACTGTAGTTTGGAACATTTTATCCAGGGGGCGGATGAACTTGCAAGAAAGGGCCAATTGAGAGCGCGAAGGATCGTGAATGAGGGAATTGGCACAACAGGAGCGGTCTTAGGCAGATACGGTGGTGTCTAGCAGCAGTTCCCCGAGGCGATGCAGGCGTACAAAGTATGGTTGGCAATCCGTGTCCAATTCCGATGTCGCTTCTTCTAAGTCCGTCAGACAGTCTTTCAGAATCTCGACTCGCTGAGGGTCTAATCCCTCCGGGCTATCCAAGAAAAACACGACGCAGCCGCTGATGACGGTGTCGATGGTCATTAGCTGTCCTTGATTCGGGCTGACAAAGACCGGCCAGCCCTCGAGGCAATGTGTTTCCCAGGCCGATGCGATGGCGGCACGATTTGCGGTCATGATTCCCTCCCTCCTCTCCAACTATGACGGTCCCAGCCACCCTAGCGCATGGAGAAGGAGCGCGGCAAGCGCGCACAACCCGATGCCGACAAATCGGTAATCCACATCCTCTCTGGTTAAGCACCATTCCACCACGCGCGACCGCCATGCCTCCGGCCCGAGTGCGAGGAATATTCCTTTGGTGAGCATGACGAGGGCGGTCATAATCCATAGAGGTTGGTAGATGAGCGGAAGGGCTGCGATGAGAAGGACCGCCCCCGAGACGACCGACAACCACTGCCAAGTCCAGATAGCGGGCTGTTGACGGATCACTTCCCGCAGGCGCTCAACCATAAAGCGAGGCGCCAGCAAGAGAGAGCACCCATCAGCGAGCCAGATTCCCGCGATGGCGGCCAAGGCATAATCCCTCATGATGAGCCGGGGCAAACAGAGAGCGATGGCAAGGAGGCTCCGCTCACGGGTATAGACCTCGCTGCACATGGGCCTGGGCGACCTTGTCGATCCCGTTCATCAGCGCGGCCATCCGCATAGAGACTCTCTTTTCGGCGGCGAACTGCTTGGTCTGATGAAATGCCGACGTAATAATGTTTTGGAGTCGCTTTTGGATGTCCGTTTCATTCCAGAAGAATCGTTGCAGGTCTTGGACCCACTCGAAATAGGACACAATGACGCCGCCTGAATTGGCGAGGATGTCAGGAATAATGAAGACGCCCTTATCCTCGAGAATGCGATCGGCTTCAAGGGTGGTCGGCCCATTGGCGCCTTCGGCGAGGATTCGGCACCGAAGCGCGGCGGCATTATGCACGGTAATTTGCTCCGACAGCGCGGCTGGGACCAGCACGGTGCATTGAAGCCGGAGCAGCTCCTCGTTCGTGATCCAATCGCCCATCGCAATGTCCTTGAGGGGCTGGTTCTTTGTCTTGTAGCGGTCCAGGAGATCCCGGATATTGAGCCCCTTCTCGTTATAGAGACCGCCTGTGACGTCGCTTACGGCGATGATATGAGCTCCTTCCTGTTCCAAAATGCGGGCAGTGTGCGCCCCGACATTTCCAAGCCCCTGAATTACGACCGTGGCGCGGTCGATGGAAAGGTTGAGATGCTGGAGCGCTTCCACGGTGACATACGCCACGCCTCGTCCCGTGGCTTCTTCCCGGCCTAAACTGCCGCCGAGCGAGAGCGGTTTCCCGGTCACCACGCCGGGGACCGCGTAGCCGACCTGCTGGCTATAGGTGTCCATCATCCATGCCATCACCTGGGCATCCGTTCCAACGTCGGGTGCGGGGATATCCTTATCGGGGCCGATCAGCGGGAAGATCTCCGCGGCGTAGCGCCTGGTCAGCCGTTGAAGTTCCGCGTGAGATAACTGTTTGGGCGCGACGGCCACGCCTCCTTTGGCCCCGCCGTACGGCAATCCGGCCAGGGCGCATTTCCACGTCATCCACATGGCGAGCGCGGCCACTTCCCCAAGATTGACGTCGGGGTGATAGCGGACACCGCCTTTGGACGGGCCGCGCGAGGAGTCGTGCTGTACCCGATATCCGGTGAAGACTTCGACATGACCGTCATCCATCTGGACGGGAACGCTGACCACAAGTGAACGCTGAGGCTGTTTGAGCCGCTCGCGAAGATTGTGATCCAGACGCATGGCTTCCGCTGCTTGATCAAACTGAGAGACGGCCAGTCGAAAGGTCGGGGTGTCGAATTCTTTCATCTTGTCCTCATTCCGTATCTGGAGAGATTGTCGCGGCTACGGCCGCGCAATAGCATGGAAGTCGATGGGCGCCGGTGCGTGGATCCATCTAAGGGCTAAGGTCTGCTTCAGTTGATCCAGAAGCGAGTGTGCCACGGCCACGGTGGACATCGGCTGGCCGGCGACCTCAGCCATCGACGTCGCATGACTGTCGTGCAAGCCGCAGGGAGTGATGCTGTGAAATGGTGAGAGGTCCATGTCTACATTAAGAGCCAGCCCGTGCATGGTCACGCCTCGATCCACACGAATGCCGATCGATGCAATCTTGGCTTGGTGGAGACCTGTCACCCATATGCCCGGGGTCTTCGCTTGGCGATGGCCGGCAATCCCGTTCTGCCGCAGACATTGAACCACCGTTTCTTCGAGGCGCTCCACATAAGCCCTCACCCCTCTGACATGATCGGTTAGGCGAAGGATTGGGTACAACACGAGTTGCCCGGGTCCATGATAGGTCACAGAGCCTCCCCGGTTGACGTGGTAGACTTCGATTCCGTCCCTGTGGCTTGCCGTGGGATCGCCTCCCCAGTCAGAAACCAGGGTTCGCCGACCGACGGTATAGACCGGCTGGTGTTCGAGGATAAGGATGGTATCGGGCCGTGAGTTTCTGACTCGCTCGCGATGCAGCCGCATCTGAAGGTCCCAAGCATCCGCGTAGCGGACCGGCGAAGAAAACCAGAGCAGTTCTGTCGAAGCGTGGGACTCGCATGGTTTGGATTGGCCGATGACGGTAGATCTGTTGAGAGTAGCCGGTGCTGTCATGGCGTGAATTTCTGCATCGCTGGCCGTGGCATGGTCAAGGTGGTCTGGCCGGTGCGTCCCTGGATGGTCATGTGAAGAGAGGGCTGCTCGTCTTCCTGCATCGCGCTATGCCAGAAGTCCCCCATATTGTAGAGCTGGCGTTGATCCAGGGCGGTGATGACATCTCCTGTTTGCAAGCCCGCCGTGCCGGCGATCTTGGCCGGATCCACATTCAGCGCGAGAATCCCGCGCTCTGCCTCCAACCCAAAACTGGCGGCGATACTGGGAGTGACCGTGACCGGTGTAAAGCCGAAGTCAGGCCGAGAGATGGTCCCGCGCAGCATCATTGAACGGATGTGAGGATAGACGGCTTCAATGGCAATGGCATAACTGATCGCTTGAGCCGACGGCGCAATCGCGACATTGATGCCGACGACTTGGCCGGATAAATCCACGAGCGGGCCACCGCTATTGCCGGGGTTGATCGCCGCGTCCGTCTGGATCAGATCGTAGAGCGTCTCGCCGTTCGGGGTGAGCACCGAACGTTCCAGCGCGCTGACGACCCCTACAGTAACCGTCGATCCTCCCTTGAGGGCCAAGGGGTTCCCGATCGCGACGACAGTTTCTCCGATCTCCAAGGTTGCGGATGCTTTCAGCGTGGCTGGAGCAAGATCCGTCGCGTTAATCTTGACCAAGGCGAGATCCAAGAGAAAGTCACGCGCCGTCACACGCCCTGGCGTCAATCGTCCGGTTGGTAATCCCACGACGAGACTGGTGACCCCTTCCACCAGATGGTTGTTCGTCAGAATGTAGCCGGTGGTGTCGAGCACAATGCCAGAGCCGGAGCCAGATTGGGCGCCATGCAAGGATGGCGCTGAGGGCATGCCGCGGGTCAAAATCGTGACGACGGAGGGGCGGACCTTGGCGACGGCAGCCGGTACGGATAGGGGTTTTTCGTCAGCAATTGCGGGAGTGTGCCATGTGAAAGTCGCAAGGGTTGCGACGGTGAGGATCTTCACGGTCAATGGCAACAGAAGCTTAGTGAATGGTTGAGGCAACGTCATCGGTATTGTTCGATACGTAAGAAATGCGAATCTACCGTGGATTGCATTCTCTCATACCTGAGAGGTTGGGGAAAGACGGAACCGGCGCGCGAGGGAGCTCGCGCGCCGGTTGACGGAGAGGGCAGGATTACTTGATTGCCGCAAACAGCTCTTTGATCTCCGGAGTCTTGAGCTTCTTTAAGGCTTTGGCCTCGATTTGCCGGATTCGTTCACGGGTCACCGACAGATTTTGGCCGACTTGCTCAAGGGTGCAGGGCTCATCGTGCCCGATTCCGAACCGGAGCCGGATGACCGTCTGCTCTCTTGGCGTCAAAGTATTTAAGATGCGATCCAGCTGTTGCGTCATCTCGGTACGATGCACATGCGCATCGGGTGGCGGGATTTGGTGATCGGGAATCATCTCCCCGAACTCCGTATCCCCGTCTCCGACTGGCCGTTCGAGTGCGACGGGCTCTTGAAAGGCCTGCACGGTTTCCTGCAACCGTTCCGGCCTCATTCGCAGGACGCTGGCAATTTCTTCCAGTTTGGCCGGACGGCCAAACTGTTGGCCGAGCCGGCGCGTGACTCTGAGAATTCGACTGGAGGCCTCTGTCTGGTGCACGGGGATACGGATTGTCCGCGACTGGTCCGCCAGCGCCCGCGTGATCCCTTGGCGAATCCACCAGGTCGCATAGGTGCTGAACTTGAAACCCTTTCGGTGTTGATACCGTTCAGCGGCCTTCATCAATCCGATGTTTCCTTCTTGCACCAGATCTAACAAGGTCAGCCCTCGATGGGTGTAATGTTTTGCGATATCCACCACTAGACGGAGATTGCAACGGACCATCTCGTCTTTCCCTCGCTCTAAGACAAGCCGGGCAGCGCGAATCTCATCGAGCAAAGCCTTGAGCTGTTTCGCGACGGTGGCTGCCGGCTTTGTATCCCGGTCCACCGGTTTCAGAATATTCAGCATTGCCTGCTCGACCTTATCGAGCGCGGTGGCGGAGAATCCGCTGAGTCCGCGCGCCAGTTGAAGGGCCTTTGTCGATTCCAGCAGAATGGGGGTGCGCTTTGCGCGCGCCAGAATCTTCAATGTCCCCTTCAATGCGGTTCGAATGCGGCGTGAGCCTTCGTCCAGGCGCTTTGCCAAGGCGATCTCTTCTTCCCGTGTCAGGAGTGCGCGCTCGCCGAACGAGCGGAAATAGAGCGATTCCAGGAGGAAGGGGCTTGCGCCAGGGCTTGTTTTGAGCGTGGCGGCTTCCATCTCTTGTTCTGCCGGCTCGGCATCCATTTCCGCTTCTCGGCCGATCGCTTCAATCGCATCGCTGGCGTCAGCGTCGTCGCGGTCGAGGTCGGCTGTCATGGTCTGGTCGTCTACGTTTTCTGTTACCCGCAAGTCTTCATGTTCCATCGCGTCACCTCTTGTGGTCTCTTGGTTTCGCATCCATGCACTCCTGTTAGAGTCGTTTGGGAGCAAGAAGATTCATCGGTCTTTTTGCTTCTTATGTACATCTACGAAGCAAGAGTGATGCTGGATTGAATATGAGAAGGCGGGTCTGCAATCCTGAAGATATTGCAGCAAGATTAGGGAGGCTTAATGAGAGAATCCAAACTGAAGTGTGATGCGAATGCGGCAACTATGTAGGATTTGCACTGCGCGCTAGCTGATCTGCCACACTTTTCTCCCTGTGGTCGCCCTCGAGTTGATGAAGCAGTCCCGACTCACTGAAAAGAGTAGATCGCGTTTAGGCGTGATGTCGGGAGAGGCCAATTACGGCGCTTCGTATCATCGGTTGCAAAGAAGAGAACGAACCTCCTAGAATGCCGCCCCATGTCACAACTTTTATCGGGCGAACGCATCCATCTCGTCGACAAGAAAGGGCGGCAGTACGCGCTGACGCTCAAGGCGGGAGAGACGTATCAGTTTAGCGGACAGAAGATTCCCCATGACGACATGATCGGGCGTCCCGATGGGACGGTGGTGACATTGTCGGGGGGGAAGAAGATGCTGGCGCTGCGCCCGACCTTCGGCGACTACGTTCTGAAAATGCCTCGTGGCGCGCAGGTGCTGTACCCCAAGGATCTGGCGCTCATTCCAATGTGGGCGGACGTGTATCCTGGCGCGCGCGTTTTCGAGGCTGGGACCGGTTCCGGTGCGCTGACCATGGCGCTCTTGCGCCTCGTCGGGCCGCAGGGCCTCGTGGTGACGTACGACTTGCGAGAAGACTTTGCCGCAACGGCGCTGAAGAATATTAATCGCTATTTAGGGCAGACGCCGAATCTTGTGTCATTGAAGAAGAGTGCGTATGAGGGGATCGATCTCTTGGAGGATGGGGTTCCGTTCGATCGCGTCGTGCTCGATTTGCCGGAGCCCTGGCAGGTCGTGCCGCATGCGGCGAAAGCCTTGCGATCTGGCGGTATCTATCTGAGTTTTGTGCCGACGGTTCCACAAGTGGTTCAGACAGTTGAAGCGCTTGAGCAGGCGAAGGTATTCGGCATGGTGGAGACCTTCGAGTCACTCATCCGTACGTGGTCGGTATTGGGGCGAAGCGTTCGCCCCGACCATCGGATGGTGGCTCATTCAGGGTTTATCACGGTAGCGAGGAAGGTCGAGCCGGGCTTGCTGGGGATGAGTCGCGAGCCGGAGCTTGCGGAGGCGATGGTCTCGGAGTCCCTCGGGAACAGCGATATAGAAGGGGCGGCATCATGAAACGACTGGAAGGAAAGGTCGCATTAATTACGGGTGGGAATGCCGGCATTGGAGAGTCGGTTGCTAAACGGTTTGCCGAAGAGGGGGCGGCGATTGTGATTACGGGCCGCCGCCAAGCCGAACTCGACCGGGTCGTCCGTGAAATCTCAGCGCATGGCGGCAAGGTGCTCGCGGTCGCCGGGTCGGTGACGGATGACGACCATGCGCGGACGGTGGTTCAGCAGGCGTTAGCGTCGTTTCGAAAAATCGATGTGCTGGTGAATAATGCCGGTGTCGGAGATTTCGGAAAGCGCCTTCATGAAATGGACGATGCGGCCTGGATGCATGTGCTGGATGTGAATGTGACTGGCGTGTTTCGCATGATGCGAGCGGTCATTCCCGAAATGCTCAAACAGGCCGGCGGATCCATCGTCAATATTTCATCGATCGCCAGCTTGGTCGGCATTCCTCTCTTATCTGCATATGCGGCGTCCAAAGGCGCACTCGACGCGCTCACTCGATCAATCGCGATCGATTACGCCACCGATGGGATTCGCTGCAATGTGGTGAATCCAGGCCTGATCGATACGCCGATGGCCGCTCCCTTGATGGCCAATCCCGATCAGCTCGGATCGATCTTGTCGCACTATCCAATCCGCCGCCCAGGCAAGCCCGAAGAAGTGGCGAGTATGGTCTTGTATCTCGCGTCGGACGAATCGGCATGGGTGACCGGCGGGACGTTTCGCATTGACGGTGGAATGACCGTGTGGTGAGCAGTTCAACTGGCGCGAGAGTAACAGGTGAGATGACTATGGAGATTGACGCGCATACAGGGTTCTGCGGAGTTATTGGAAATCCCGTCGAGCATTCGCTGTCTCCCGCCATCCATAACGCGGCATTCCAGCAACTCCGGTTGAATCTGTTGTACCTCGCGTTTCGAGTCGAGGCAATCGGCGACGCGATCAAGGGGCTTCGCGCGCTGGGCGGGTTTCGAGGTGCCAGCGTCACGATCCCTCACAAGGTTTCGTCGATTCCCTATCTCGACGACGTGGATTCCACCGCCAGGCATATCGGAGCTATCAATACGATTGTGGCAAAGCAGGGCGCGCTGGTGGGGTACAACACCGATGCTATTGGCGCGATGCGTGCGCTTCGTGGAGGAGTTGGGCCTCTCGCCGGAAAGCGTGTTGTGTTGTTGGGATCGGGAGGGGCTGCGCGAGCGATTGCGTTTGCACTTGCCGGGGAGCCAGGACTTGCGGGCGTAACGTTGCTTGGCGTGGACGAAAACGAGCGGTCGAGATTGGCTGCAGATCTTCGCTCGAAAACGTCGCTTTCCGTGGAAGAGGCTCATCTCGATGAAGCCGCGCTGGGAAAGACGCTTCCCACTGCACAAATCCTGGTTCACTGTACTCCGATTGGCATGTCTCCAAAGGTTGAAGGGACCTGCGTGCCGGCGCCGTTGTTACATGCGGGCCTGGCCGTGATGGATATTGTCTACAATCCGCGCGAGACACAATTGCTGAAGGATGCTCGGCGGGCAGGATGTGTCACGATTCCCGGGTTGGAAATGTTCCTGCATCAAGCTGCCGCGCAATTCGAGTTGTGGACCGATCAGACGGCTCCGGTGGATGTTATGCGAACCGTCCTGGAGTCTCGTTTCCGATGAACATTGTGCTGACCGGATATCGCGGGACAGGGAAAAGCACGGTTGGGAAAGTACTGGCCGCACGGCTTGGCTGGCGGCTGGTTTCGACCGATGCGGAAATTGTTCGGCGGGCGGAGCAATCCGTGCCCGAGATCGTCGCGCAACATGGCTGGGAGTATTTTCGCGATCTTGAATCGACCGTCTGCCGAGACTTTTCCGCCCAAGATAAATTGATCATCGATACCGGTGGAGGAGCGATTCTTCGTCAGGAGAATGTGGCCTGTTTGAAAAAAAACGGCAGGCTGTTTTGGCTGACCGCTTCTGTCGCGACGATCGCATCGCGCATCGGGCGCGATACCCAGCGCCCGTCGCTGACAGGTGCCAAATCATTTGTTGAGGAAATCGAGGAAGTGCTGGCGGTGCGCACGCCAAAATATCGAGAAGCCGCCGACCATATTGTGCCCACCGATGGATGTACCATCAATCAAATCGTTGAGACGATTCTTCCTTCCGTCCAGCGGTAGATCGGGCAGGTCGTGATCTTTCTAGCCGTGGCAGAGGTGGCGCTTCGGTCATCCTTGACATTTCTGCCGCAGAAGTGATTGAACTACTGCTGTGCGCCCGTAGCTCAGTTGGATAGAGCGCCGGGCTTCGAACCCGTAGGTCGCAGGTTCAATTCCTGCCGGGCGCACCATTGATAGCGAGCGCCTGCCGCGCCGGCTTGCTGGTTGATAAATAATTGAAAAATAAGCAGCGGATTGGCTTTTCTGACTTGCCTGCTCGCGGTGCTCGTTGTTTTTCCTTCCGCCAAAGAGGAATAGAATTCTCATGACCTATCTCTTAGAATAGAAGAAATTGAGATGAGGCTTATCCCATGGCCGGTTTTTTCCGAAAAGAAAGACGCGCGGGAGGGTGGCCTGGTAGAATTACAGCATCAGTCCGGCACCGATGGACTCGTTCTTGTCCTTGCTGTGGTCGGATCCTCCAAAAGGATGAGCCCATGAGTGCCTGGTCTTGCAAGTGCGGATGGCAGTGTGGGTAAATAGATTGGGAGGGAGCAACGATGATCCCTGTATTGCACGAGGTAAAGGCAGGTTTTCTTCTTGCTGTCGGTCTTGCGATGTTGGCCCTAATCTGTGCCGTTGCCGGATTGGGGACGATTATGCGACCGGCTCGATGGTCGGATCGTAGGGCACCACATTAAGTGTCCCTCCAATCGGAAATGGCAGAGCCGTTCGATCCCTCGTTCGCGTAGCCCTCCGCATTACTTCTCGCTTGTCCGCACTCATGTTCAGCAGAGATACTCCTCAAATAGCTGTATTTTCTCATGTAAATTAGGTTTCTCGCGCTTGCCAGCCTACATCCATTCGGCAGTCTTGAGTCACATGTAGAGGCCTGCCGTCCTTTCGATGGAAGATTTTTTGACGCAACCTAGAGAGGCCTTGTCCAAGGAAGACAATTTTGAGCCCGGTGCTATAGTTGATCTAACGATTTGCACGGATCGGCTTCACGCAATGAAGCTCAGGCCTCTTACAGGCTATGAATCCATGCAGATTCGAGGCGTGGATACGATAGAGGCTGCGACAATCGTATTGCGCAGAGAATTATTAACTGAGGAGAATCGTATGACGGGAAGAAATGTGCCCATGGGTAGCGCGATTATATTCGGACTGGTCATGATCACAGTTCAGGGTTGCAGTATGAAATGGCTCCAGTCCGATGGAGACGTTACCGCGGCGCAGTCGGGCAAATCGGCATCGTCGCAGGCCGATAAATCGAAGAATTGGAATGGGGAAGGCGTCAATCCTAACTTCCCTGGGATGGCGCGTGGTGGAGAGCCGGGAGAGCTCAGCGGGTTTTCTCAAAGTCCTAATGAAGAGCGCTTGGCTCAAAGTGGGTATCGAGCCTCACTGAATCCTTCCGATGTCACCGTAAGGCGGCGAGCTGAGTTGACGAAGGAAGAGAAGGCGGCCATTGAAGCAGGGCTTCAGGATGTGTTCTTCGGTTACGATCAGTGGACCGTATCGAATGCCGGTATGGAAGCATTGGATCGCGATGCGAGTTGGCTAAAAGATCATCCTGGTGCCGTCTTGAAAATCGAAGGACATTGCGACGAGCGAGGAACGACCGATTACAACATGGTTCTTGGGGACAAACGGGCAAAGGCGGCAAAGATGTACCTTCATGAAGCCGGGATTAATCCCCAACAAGTCGCCATCGTATCGTTCGGTAAGGAGCAGCCGTTTTGTTTCGATCATGCCGAGTCGTGCCATCAGCAAAATCGACGTGGGCATATGTTGCTTCAAGTGAAGCAGTAGAAGAGTTGAGCCAGGACCATCGTGAGGCGTCCTTCCTGAAATCATGCCGAAGGACGCCTTGCCAGAGAGCCCTTTTCGTAAAACCGCCACGCAGCTTACCGATATGTCAATTCCAGCGATGAAAAAAATGGCCGCGCTGTTCAAGTCTGGAAAAAAGTCAGAGGAATCTGAACGCTCGAATCCCGATGAACGTCGGAATCAACCGCGCTTTACCACGCAGTTTCGAAGCACGTTCTCGGGCGGCCTCCATGAAGGAAATGGACGAACGCTCGATCTGTCCGTCGGGGGGTGCAAGATCGAAAGTGGAACGGTAGTCGGCCTGGGGGATAAGTTTGAATGTCGTCTCCATATTCCTGATCTCGATTGGCCGGTCATGATCGATGAAGCGATCGTCCGCTGGGTTGATGGAAAGATCTTCGGATTGGCGTTCACACGTATCAGGTCAGGAGAGCAGGATAAAATCGCTGCGATTATCAGCAAGATTGAACAGGACCAGCAAGTCTGACCGCTCGTCGTTAGACATCCATCAAGTTCGATGCGAATCCGCGCCGGATTTTCCTTCTTTCTCCATCTCACTACTGGGCCAGACACCCTCGGCTGAGCTCCTACCGTCGCGGGGCGGTTCCCTGTCAGCGTAAGCGGCTAGTTGGGAGTTCAGATATTATGAGGGGGACTACCGATTGACATGCCCCCTCTTGCTGTAACAAAGTACCGGCAACAGACAGGATGAAACGGAGAGTCTCTTCGTGACCCTCGTTCTCAGTCTTTTCATTTTTTCAAGGGAATCGAAAGGAGCGTGGAGTGGAGCAACGGTATGCGGTTACAGTTAAATTTTTGGTCAACGCGGATTCGGCTGAAGATGCTGAGGAGATGATAGAAACGGCTTGCGAAAAGGCTGCTGCCGCATTTCCTGAAATGAGCTATGAAGGCATTGAAGATATTGAAGAGGAAGAAGACGACTAGCAGGCCGGAGAGCCGATGCCATGACGGCAAGTGAACGATTCGGAAGCAGACGATTGGAGCGGGGAGGAAGGATGGCAACGCGATGAGCCCCGTAACCGAAGTCATCACTCTGGCGGGCGGATGCTTTTGGTGTTTGGAGGCAGTGTACGACCAAACCAATGGTGTCCTTTCAGTCGAATCCGGTTATATCGGCGGCGCTCTTGAGAATCCTTCGTATGAAGCGGTGTGTGGTGGACGGACAGGCCATGCCGAAGCGGTGCGTGTTACCTATGATCCGATGCTCATCTCTTGCCGGGAGCTGGTCGAAATATTTTTTGCGATCCACGATCCCACGACGTTGAATCGCCAGGGCAATGACGAAGGCACGCAGTATCGTTCCGCAATTTTCTACCATTCCCCCGAGCAGCGGCAGGTAGCCGAAGCGGTCAGAGCCGCGGTTACAGCCCAAGGGCTATATCCTAACCCGGTCGTTACAGAGATCGTTGCTGCGACAGCGTGGTACGAAGCTGAACGATACCACCAAGAATACTTTGCCAGAAATCCGTTTCAAGGCTACTGCCAGTTTGTGGTCAGCCCCAAGGTCGCTAAGTTTCGGAAGCAGTTTGTGTCAAAGCTGAAGCCCTGACGCGAGTCCTCCCGTCATTTTCCGAAAACCCACGCCAGTCCGCGTTTTGGCGCATCCCATGGATCAGGCTTCTGGACAATCTGATGGGCGTTCATGAGTACCCGAGTGTGGGATGGACAGAATGGCCATTCAGAAACAGGATTGCCTTGTACTGTAGCAAGCAGATTGTCTTTCCCTCGCTCGTCCTGCAATTCGAGAATGATGAGAGGGGCATTGGGATCGAGCAGGCAGGTTGCCCGCGGCTGAAGTTCTACCGCTGCCTCAGGAGCAGCAACGTATACGCGCTGCTGCCCCTGAGAGAAAATAGTGTCTCCTGCGCGCAGGGGACCTGACGGTGCAAGCGAATACAGGACCAAGGGGACAGCGAGGATGAGGAGGACGGCCAATCCCATCGTCCACAGGGGCGGATCGGATCGCTCGTCATTGTCAGCATCGCGCAATTGGCCTATCCCTTTGGCGCCATCTGAAGCGAGTTGGTCCTCTGAATGGCACAAGCTCTTTGTGGAGCTACTACGGTGAATGGATCTCTGCATCCAGCCAGATGTCGCCTTCGCCGGTACTCTCTTGCGCCGTGCGAAGCGTTTGAAAATCGAAGAGACGTTGATCCATGAGGAGCGCCGGTGCAACATTGGCAATTGCCGCCGCAATGCTGTCAGAGCAGCCTGGCGCTTGTGTTTCCCACTGACGGAGCCGCGCCTTCACCTCCTTTCTCTTCAGATCCTCCTGAGACCCGCACAAATCGCAAGGGATGATTGGGAATCCGCGGAGCTCCGCGTATCTGGCCAGGTCTGTCTCCTTTACGAAAGCCAGCGGGCGGATCACAAGATGGCGGCCGTCTTTCGAGCGGAGTTTAGGCGGCATGGCTTTGAGCTTGCCCGCGTACAGGAGATTCAGAAAGAGTGTTTCATTAATATCGTCACGGTGGTGGCCGAGTGCGATCTTGGTGGCGCCCAGCTCGGATGCGATGCGATAGAGGTGCCCTCGTCTGAGCCGAGAGCAGAGCGAACAGGTTGTCTGGCCTTCCGGGATCAGGCGTTTCACGATGGAGTACGTGTCGCGTGTTTCAATGTGAAAGGGAATGCCCCGGCCGGTTAGATATTCGGGAAGGATATGCGCGGGGAAGCCGGGCTGCTTTTGGTCCAAGTTCACCGCGACGAGATCGAAGTGGATCGGCGCCCGCTGTTGCAGCACCAGCAGGATGTCGAGGAGGCCATAGCTGTCTTTCCCCCCGGAGAGGCAGACCATGACCTTGTCTCCGTCTTCAATCAGTCGATAGTCGGCAATGGCTTGACCGACCAGGTGGCAGAGCCGGGTCTGGAGTTTTTCGGTTTCCTCGTCCAGCTTTACCGGAGGCATTGGGCGAATGGGTGTGAGCGGCATGGCCGCGATTGTACCCGCTCACTTGCGCGCCTGTCGATGGATTCGAGAGAGGATGGGTGTGGCGCATCATTCGATGAAATCGCTTCTTGATCGACAGGAAGCGCATTTTGAATGGGAACAAAACAGAGATCCGAGGCAAGTCCATCTTGCCGCAGTTGTGACTCACGAGTGCCACGCTACTATAATTTTTGACGCAGGACTTTCGCTCCGCGGTTCATTCCTGTACGTTCAGTGACAAAATATTCCGCTCTTTTGTCATGCACCGGCGAGGTCATGCCCAGTGGCCGACGAATTCCGCTTTGAATGCTATAGTTTTTCAAGTACGGCGAGCATGGTGATGAGCATATGCGAGACGGTTGCACGATGAATCGATCCGCTCTTGAGATAACCAAACATCCTGCAGGGGACATGCTTGACCCTGAGTGGGTCGGATGGTCTGACGACCAGTTGCTGGATTTACCGATTGGCCGGCTCAATCTGGAGATCAAGGGCAGTTTTCTGGAGGGGCCGATTGCCGAGTTGGACCGTGAATTGGAGTCTCGAAGCTTGCGATTTCGCCCGCACTATTGGCTGTCGAATGAATGGTTCACGCCGGACGGTGTGCCGGGCATTGCAATTCCGTTCTATCTGGCGCATCCGCGTCTGGCCAAACTGGAGCTGGCGCAGATGCTTGAAGTTGAAGGGGGGACGCCCGATTGGTGTCTGCGTATTTTGCGGCATGAAGCCGGCCACGCGATTGAAAATGCCTATCGGATCCGCCGCCGCCGCACAAGACAAGCGATCTTCGGTAAGTCGTCCCAGGCCTATCCAAAATATTACAGCCCCAGGCCGTACAGCCGGAGTTTCGTCCGGCATCTCGATGTGTGGTACGCCCAGAGCCATCCGGACGAAGATTTTGCGGAGACGTTTGCGGTGTGGTTGACACCCGACTCCACATGGCACGACCGGTATCGCGGGTGGCCGGTGCTGAAAAAGTTGAACTATGTCGATGCGATTATGCAGGAGTTGGCCGAGGTTGAGCCGGCCGTTTCGACCACCGACGAAATCGATCCGCTTCCCAGTCTCAAGAAGACGCTCCGTGAACATTACGCGCAGAAACGCGCGCATTATGGTGTGGAACATTCCCTCCTCTACGATCCCGACCTCAAGCGGTTGTTTTCTGAAGGGGGCGCGCAATCGGGCAAGCCCAGTGCCGCGGCGTTTCTCAACCGGTTTCGACGAGAAGTGCGCCGTAAAGTTGCAAGTTGGACCGGAGAGTATCAGTACACGATCGACCAGGTGTTGGAGGATATGATCAAACGATGCCGCCAATTGGATCTTCGTGTGTCGGCGGCGGAAGACCAAGCCAAGCTGGATTTCACTATCCTGTTGACGGTGCACACGATGAATTATTTGCGCAGCGGTCGTCATCGGGTGGCACTATGAAGAGACTGCGCATTCTCGTGCTGATGCATGAAGACCTGGTGCCGCCGGATGAGCTGAACGGCCAAGACCTGAGCAAGGTCGGATGGAAGACGGAATATGATGTGGTGTCGACACTGAGGGAATTGGGGCACGAAGTGCACCCGCTGGGAGTCAAGAGCGACTTGGGAGTGATTCGGAGAGCCGTCGAAGAATGGCGTCCGCACATTGCCTTCAATCTATTGGAGGAATTCGACGGGGTCTCGGTGTATGACCAGAATGTGGTGTCCTACCTTGAGTTGCTGCATGTGCCCTATACCGGGTGCAATCCTCGCGGGCTTATGTTGGCGCGCGACAAAGCGCTGACGAAAAAAGTTCTGTCCTATCATCAGATTCCCTATCCCGACTTCGTTGTCGTGCCGCGCGGTCGGGTCGCCAAGCGACCCAAAGAATTAACGTTTCCTCTTATCGTCAAATCCATTAGCGAAGAGGCGTCGCTGGGGATTTCCCAGGCCTCGATCGTGGAAGACGATGACAAGTTCAAAGAGCGGGTTGCGTTCATCCATCAAAGCGTTGGGACCGGCGCCTTGGTGGAACAGTATATCGAGGGGCGGGAATTTTATGTCGGGGTGATGGGCAATAGCCATATCCAAGTGTTGCCGGTCTGGGAGCTGGTCATGGACAACCTTCCTGACGATGCCAGGCGGATTGCCACACAGCGAGTCAAATGGAGTCAAAAGTATCAGGAGAAGTACGACATCATATCGGAAGAGGCGAAGAATCTTCCGGCCGGCAAGGCCGAAGAGATTCAACATATCGCCAAACAAGTTTATCAGGCATTAGGCCTCAGCGGGTATGCGCGAATCGACGTGCGCATGGATGCGGAGGGGAAAATCTACGTGCTCGAAGCCAATCCCAATCCGCAAATCGCGCAGGCCGAGGATTTTGCCGATTCCGCCGAAAAAGCCGACTATAGCTACAAAGATCTGCTTCAGGAACTGCTCAGCGTCGGCCTGCGCTGGCAGCCCGCCAAAGTCGCGTAGTTCTCCATCGACAATTTTTCTTAATCTGAGAAAAGGCGAACAGGCGCTGGCCTGTTGATTTGTCTAGAGGGCATTGCTGCGCGCTGAGGTGCGTGCAGGGAGGCGGTGATGGTTCGGCTACGGTCCCCAACGGAAGCCAAACATCAGGCTGATGCTGGTGTGGTCTTTCTCCGGCAGAGAGGGCTGAAGATTGATATCGTGGAGGTTCACCATCAGCGTCGAGGATAGCGCGATGTTGTGAATGACCTGATACTCCAGCGAGAGGCCGAGGGGAATGTACCAACTGGTGTCGTTTCGATTGATGTGCGCGGGGCCGGCGCCGCGGTCCAGATCGGCGTGGATAAGCCCGATGCCAGTGAAGGGGACAAGGTTGATGCCGTTATTCAGTCGAAGGTGATATTTCCCGACTCCAGCAAACGCAACCTGAAAGAGATTGCCGGTGGGGCTGATCTGCATCATCGGTCCGAAGGAAAAGTTCCGGTCGGCATAGTAGTCGATATTGAATCCCAGGGCGAAGACGGTTCCATCCACGGTGCCGGTCGTCAGTCCGAGGTCCGACCCAAATCCCCACCGGTTCTCATCTGCGCGGACGTGCCCAGGGAAGAGACTGCTCCACATCAGAATGGTCAGCGCGAATAGTCCGAGAAAGCGGCGCGGGCGAGTGCTCGGCGCAAAGGCGGATGGTGAACGCATGCCGGGAATCTAGCATAGCGTTTTGACTCGAACAAGGCGCTTGAGTGTCAGTAGGCAGGTGCAGTACCCTCGGATTTTTCTCATCGACCTGCTGGGGGAGATGTATTGCTATGACACCGAACGACGCTGCGACCGGCCTCTTTGCCGCGCTGCCGAAACCGATCTCGGCCGATCAGATCCAAGAGTATGGGATTGAGGTTACCGAGATTCAGGCCCGCGATCTCGCGCGGGAAATTCTCTCGTTGAACCTCTATTGGATTTTGGCGGCGGTCGATGCGCACATTCTCCAGAAGTATCGGGCGTTGATCGGCGGCCGCTTGCTCGAATCCGTGACCTCGCAATGGGCGCCTGAGACCTTCGGCCTGGAGCGCTGGGATGGCTATCGGCAAGAACTCGATGAGCGACGGGAACACTATGCACGATTGATGGACGACCGGTTAAATCCCATGGGGCTCAGCGCGGAGGCGGCCACGCTTTTGGAAGACCTGGGCGTGGTGTCGTCCGACGACCGGCAGAAGTTGCTCGTGCTTCTCATCGACTATGCGCCGGTCAATCAGTATGCGGCACTGCTCGACGACGTCAGCTAAGTTTCTGCTTCCAGTGCGCTCCTACAGGTACCGGTGCGACAACACCTTCCCGTTCTTGTCGAGTTCATACAGGAGTGGCGCGCCGGTGGGGATGTTGAGTTCCAGCACTTGTTCCTTCGTGAGCTGCTCCAATTCCATGACCAGGGCGCGCAGGCTGTTCCCATGAGCGGCGATCAGAATCGTTTCGTCTTTCAAGACATAGGGCTTGATCTTGCTTTCGTAGTAGGGAAGCACCCGCTCGGCCGTATCCTTCAAGCTTTCTCCCCCAGGCGGACGCACATCGAAACTCCGGCGCCAGATCTTGACCTGGTCGTCGCCATACTTCTTGGCCGTTTCGGCCTTGTTCAATCCCTGCAGCTCTCCGTACATCCGTTCGTTCAGCGCTTTATCCTTCTCGATGGGAATCGCCGGCTGCCCGATGCCCTCCAGCGCCAGACGCAGCGTCTCATTGGCCCGGGTGAGCACCGAAGTAAATGCCCGGTTGAAGGTGAACCCACGCAGCTTATCGCCGGCATTCTTGGCTTCTTGAATGCCGCGCGGGGACAGCGGGACATCGACCCAGCCGGTGAACCGATTTTCCAGATTCCATTGCGATTCACCGTGACGCAGCAAGACCAAGCGAGCCATAATCGTCTCCTTTTCGTATGACGCCAGCCATTTGTCAGCAAGAATACTGGATCGGCTGATCAAGTCAAGCCGTTGCTTTCATTCGGAACGGGCAGTACCATGCCGCTTTATTCACTCCACGCAGGGACAGACCATCCATGACGGTCCCGCCGGCAACTGATATGAATTGGTCCGCGCTTGAAGCCTGGTGGTGCGGGATGGGCGCGCGCCTGGCGGTTCTCGACCGCGCGCAGGCGTTCTTCAAAGCTGTTCAGACTGACAATCATTTCGACCGCATTGGCCAGGTCGGCGCACAAGCCGACTATGTCCTCTTCGTGCTGATGCGCTACTGGGTGCCGACCGTGCTGCCGCCGCCGGGCCGCGAACGGTTGACCAAGAACGATCCGGACTACTGGCTCGAATCGGAACATATTCTCAAGGCCGCTGCCGTTCGTTTGCGGGAGCTCAAGCCGCTGATCGAGTTGCTCACCGCACCCGGTCCTTTGTCCGAAGCATCTCAGGGAAAAGGGCTCAGTCCGCCACCGATTACGGAACTTGAGCTGGCGAACGTCGTTGAAGGGATCGCTGAAGCCGCAGGAACCTATGGCGGTCCGGACTATACGTCGATCGTCAAAGCGTTCGATCCTGTGCCGCTTCGACAGATCCAGCCGTTCAAGCACAACAAAAAACATAGCGCCGAACTCTGGGTCGTCTTTTTGTTGCGCGAACATTTCCGCAGCCTCGGGCTGGGGAAGGACCGCTATTGGCCGCTCGTAGCCCCGCTCTGCGCGGCCGCCGGCATTCTGAATCCCAATGGCCTGCCCTATCCGCCGGATGAACTGAAGTCCTGGTGGCAGAAGAACTGGCCGCGCACTTATACACAACTGGACCAGCGACAGGAATCGACCGACGCGAGTGGCGCCGCCTACGAACAGGACTTTCAATGGTTCCAGGCTTGGCTGGAGTGGCAAAAAGGAAGAGATTGACGGAACCGCCTGCCCGAGAGATTGTTCGTGGGAGCTAGGTTGAGACGGTTGAAACAGGCTTTGTCGGGCGTGTCGGGATCTTATCTCCGTCCAACTGTCCCTCCTCGACCATCTTCGCGAGACCGGCCAGCGCAATCACGTAGAGCACGATCCCCACATAGATGACATAAGGCTGGACTCCACCGGCTTCCTTCAGCGCGGCCTCCTGCGCCGCCTGGTTGCGCGTTCCTGCCTTCTTGATCTCCGCGATCTCTTCCTTGCAGTGCCAGTAGTACAGGTAGTTCGCCGTGGCGCCGGCCATGATGCTCCACACGAGGCCGACGGTCATGTCGCCGGTAATATAGGTCGAGGCCATGGGGCCGATGGCGTAGACCGCGGCGTGCATATACATCTTTCGGTACAGGAACCAAAGGAATGAGATAAAGAGAAAGGCGGGCCAGTTCCAGCTGAGCGCGAATTTTGGCTGGCCATCGGCGGAAAACTTTTTGAATTGTTCGAGATAGCGGTCGGCGTTCGGCCCGATAAATTGACGCCAGAGTTCTTGGTCCGACGCCGCAGCCGCAGAGGGAGTTACTTCGGGTGCCGCTTCGGCCGTTGTGCGTTCCGCCGGGTCCGCAGGCGGGGTCATGGCGAAGGCCGTTCCGCATTGGGCGCAAAATTTAGCGTCGTCAGCATTCTGCTGCCGGCATTGAGGGCAGAGCTTCATAGCACGGCAGCTTATCACACTTGGGCATCCGGGCTGAGAGCTTATTGCGAAGCTGATTCGGTATTGATGCGAGTCAAGGCATCTGTGCGACGCTCAGTCTGCCTGGATCGTATCGCTGGAAAATCGAAAAACAATCCCTCTGTTCCGGTGTTGCCGTTATTGATTTCGACTCGACCCTATGCTAGCTTTCCCCTTCTTTCTTGAGGGGATACGTCTGCCATGCCGACCGAGGAAATCAAAGATTTTGCCGCCAAGTATTTGATGCAAACCTACGCGCGCCAGCCGATTTCAATCGTGCGCGGCCGCGGCGCCAAAGTGTACGACATGGAAGGCCGGGAATACATCGACTTTGTCGGTGGCATCGCGGTGAATATCCTGGGCCACGGCCATCCGGATCTGGTGCAAGCGATTCAGCGCCAGGCGGCTCAGCTCATCCACGTCTCGAATCTGTATTACACCGAGCCGCAGATCCGGCTCGCGCACATGCTCGTCGAGCATTCCTTCGCCGACCGGGTGTTTTTCTGCAACAGCGGCGCAGAGGCGAATGAAGCGGCGATCAAGCTGGCGCGGCGCTACGGGCATGAAAAACACGGGCCGGGCCGGTTCGAGATTATCACGATGAAGAACTCCTTCCACGGCCGCACGATGGCGACGCTCACGGCCACCGGCCAGGAGAAGGTGCAAAAAGGTTTTGAACCGCTGGTGCCCGGGTTTATCTACGCGCCCTTTAACGACTTTGCAGCCGTCGAGTCGCTGGTTACAGGGAACACGGCGGCGATCATGTTGGAGCCGATCCAGGGAGAAGGGGGCGTCCACGTCGCCGAGCCGGCCTATCTCAAGAGTCTGCGCGAGCTCTGTACACAGAAAGATATTCTCCTGATTTTCGACGAAGTTCAAACGGGCATGGGCCGGACGGGGACCTTGTTTGCCTACGAGCAACTGGGCGTGGAGCCCGACATTATGACGCTGGCCAAGGGGCTCGGCGGCGGCATGCCGATCGGAGCCTGCCTGGCGAAGGATGCGGTTGCGGCGGCATTCACCGCCGGGTCGCACGCCTCGACGTTTGGCGGCAATCCGCTGGCCTGCGCTGCGGGGCTTGCGGTCTGCCGGATTTTGATCGAAGGCCGCATGCTTGAACAGGCCCGTCGCATGGGCGACTATCTGTCCAAAGGGCTGGCCGACTTCAAAGACCGGCATCACGCCGTGCGGGCTGTTCGGGGGCTGGGCTTATTACAGGGCTTGGAAGTGGCGATCGATGCGAAGGCGGTTGTTGCGGATTGCTTGTCCCGAGGGGTGTTGGTGAACGCCACCAGCGAGCGGGTGCTGCGGTTTGTCCCGCCGCTGGTGATTACGCAAGCGGAAATCGACCGCGTGCTGGAGACGCTGTCGTCGATTTTCAATCAGCGGACGATAGCGGAAAAGGATCAACACCACTGATATGGCGACATCACGGGCAGCGAAAAAACAGACCGCCGCGTTTGCGAAAGACTTGCTGGATGTGGCGGCTATGCCGCGGCGTCAGGTCGATGCGTTGTTGCGGCTGGCGGCGGCGTTGAAGGCCAAGCTGCGGCGGGGGACGCCACATTCGTTGCTGGAAGGAAAGACGCTCGGGCTGCTCTTTCAGAAGCCCTCGACCAGGACCCGCGTCTCGTTCGAAGCCGGGATGAACCAGCTGGGCGGCCATGCGATGGTTCTGCCCATGGGGGAGATTCAATTGTCGCGGGGCGAGAGCGTGGCGGATACCGCTCGTGTGCTGTCTCGGTACCTCGATGGGATCGTCATTCGCACGTACGATCACGGCATCGTGCAGGAGTGGGCGGAAGAAGCCACGATGCCGGTGATTAACGGATTGACCGATCTGAGCCATCCCTGCCAGGCGCTGTCGGATTTACTGACGATCAAGGAAAAGAAGGGGCATCTCAAAGGGCTGAAGCTTGCCTATATCGGCGATGGGAACAACGTGGCCAATTCGTTGATTGAGGCGGCGGCCAAGGTGGGCATGCACATCGCGCTGGGATGCCCGGTCGGCTATCAGCCGGATCAGCATGTGGTGGACCGGGCCCGCTTGGAAGCGGCTCGCAACGGATCGGTCATCGAGATGGACATCGATCCGCAGATTGCGGTGAAGGATGCCGATGTCTTGTACACCGATGTGTGGATCAGCATGGGGCGGGAGCGGGAGCAGGCACGTCGATTGCGGACGCTGGCGCCCTATCAGGTGAATGGGCGGTTGTTGCAGAAGGCGAAATCCGATGCCATCGTCATGCATTGCCTGCCGGCGCATCGCGGAGAGGAAATCACCGCCGAGGTGCTGGACGGCAAGCAGTCCGTCATTATCGATCAAGCGGAAAACCGGTTGCATATGCAGAAAGCGATCTTGGTTCAGTTGCTGACTCAGAAGAAAGGCAGGGCATAAGCGTTCATCATGACACCAAAACCCATTAAGAAAGTGGTGCTGGCCTATTCCGGCGGGCTCGATACGTCGGTCATCCTCAAGTGGTTGCAGGAAACGTATCAGGCTGAAATCATCGCCTTCTGTGCCGACCTCGGGCAGGGCGAAGATCTGCAAGCGATTAAAGCCAAAGCGAAGAAGCTCGGTGTAAAAAAAGTCTACGTCGAGGATTTGCGCGAGACCTTTGTGAAGGACTATGTGTTCCCGATGTTGCGCGGAAACGCGATGTACGAAGGCTGCTACTTGCTGGGCACCTCGATTGCCAGGCCCCTTATCGCGCGCCGGCAGGCAGAGATCGCGCTCCAGGAAGGGGCGGAGGCTGTGTCTCACGGTGCTACTGGAAAAGGGAACGATCAGGTCCGGTTCGAGTTGACCTATATGGCGCTGGCTCCGAATCTCAAGATTATCGCCCCGTGGCGCGAGTGGACGTTGCGATCCCGGCGGGAATGTATCGAATATGCCGATCAGCACGGCATTCCCGTGACGGCCACGAAAGCCAAGCCCTATAGCATGGATTTGAATTTATTCCATGTGAGTTACGAGGGTGGCATCCTCGAAGACCCCTGGAAGTCGCCACCGGATGAAATTTTCCAGATGACGGTTTCTCCCGAACAGGCGCCGAACAAACCGTTGGAAGTGGAAATTGAGTACGAGCAGGGCAATCCCGTCGCCGTCGACGGCAAGAAGATGAGTCCGGCGAAGCTGCTCGCGCATTTGAACAAGCTGGGCGGGGCGCATGGCGTCGGCCGGGTCGATCTGGTCGAAAACCGCTATGTTGGAATGAAGTCTCGCGGTGTATATGAAACGCCAGGCGGAACGATTCTGCATGTCGCGCATCGCGGACTTGAATCGCTCACGATGGATCGAGAGGTTCTGCACTTCCGCGACAGCCTGATTCCGCGGTTTGCCGACCTGATCTACAACGGATACTGGTTCAGCCCGGAGCGGGAAATGATGCAAGTGGCCATCGACGAAGCGCAGAAGGATGTGTCGGGGACTGCGCGTGTGAAGCTCTATAAAGGCAGTTGCACCATCGCCGGCCGGAAGTCGAAGAATTCCCTCTACCGGCTGGATATTGCGACGTTTGAAGAAGACGATGTGTACAACCAAAAAGATGCCGAGGGCTTCATCCGTTTGAATGCGCTGCGGTTGAAAATCCGGGCACAACGGCGGAAAGCGCGCTCCTGATGGCCAGCCGGAAACGTGGCAGTGCCGCGCGTAGAACGCCGTCTAAGGCCTGGGCCGGACGCTTTAGCGAGCCTACCGATCGGCTGGTGGAAGCATTCACGCGGTCTATTGCGGTGGATAAGCGGCTGTATGCGCAGGATATCCGCGGCAGCATCGCCCATTGCCAGACCTTGGCGAAGGCCGGTGTGCTGAGCCGCCGAGAGACCGCGACGATTGTGCGCGGCTTGCAGTTGGTGCAGCGCGAACTGGAGCGGGAACGCTTCAAGTTTTTGCCGGAAGACGAAGATATTCATATGGCGATCGAGCGCCGGCTGACCGAGTTAATCGGCCCGGTCGGCGGGAAGTTGCACACGGGCCGGAGCCGGAACGATCAAGTGGCGCTCGATGTGCGGCTGTATGTGCGCGATCAGCTCACGATCCTGATTGAGCGGCTCACGGAATTTCAGCGTGTGCTCGTGGCGCAGGCGACGGAACATCTCGATGTGCCGATGCCGGGCTATACGCACTTGCAGCGGGCGCAACCGGTGCTGCTGGCGCATCATTTACTCGCCTACGTGGAAATGTTTATACGCGATAAGGCGCGCCTCGCGGACGCGCGGACTCGTGTGAATGTCATGCCTCTGGGCTCCGGGGCGCTGGCCGGATCGAATTATCCGGTGGACCGACTCCATACCGCGGCCTTGCTGGATTTTCCCGCAGTCACGCAGAACAGCCTGGATGCAGTGTCCGACCGCGACTTCATGATCGAAGTGACGGCGGCGCTGGCGGTTGTTATGATGCATTTGTCCCGCATGAGCGAAGAGCTCATTATCTGGGCCACGCAGGAGTTTCACTTTGTCGACCTGCCGGACGGATTCTGCACCGGCAGCAGCATGATGCCTCAGAAAAAGAATCCGGACGTGCCCGAACTGGTGCGTGGAAAGACCGGCCGTGTCTATGGCCATCTCATCGGATTGATGACGACGTTGAAGGCGCTGCCGCTCAGTTACAACCGCGATTTGCAGGAAGACAAGCCAGCGCTGTTCGACGCGCTCGATACCACGCAGGACTCTGTCGAAGTCATGACGGAGCTGATGCGCCGGCTGAAGGTGGACCGGGCCGCGCTGACCCGTGCCTTGACCGGCGGCGGGATGCTGGCGACGGAGCTGGCTGACTATTTGGTTACGAGGGGTGTACCATTCAGAGAAGCGCATGCGATTACCGGCCGGATCGTTCGGTGGGCCTTGGATGCCGGGCGTGAGCTCTCCGAACTCTCGGTGAAGGAACTGTGCGTATTTTCTCCTCGCTTCGAGAAGTCTGTCTTGCAACGGCTCACCGTGCGCGGCGCTATCGACCGGAAGGCGCAAGTCGGCGGGACGGCCAGGGGGCAAGTGGTTCGCCGTCTTAAAGAGCTGGGGAAGTTATTGAAATGAAACCGGCGAGTTGCGTTGCGTCGATCGGTGTAAGTTTGGCCGTAGTCGCCATGGTGACAGCCTGTGGGGTTGTGGGCTCTCCGGTCGCTCCGGAGAAGGTGGGGGTCAATCCGACGATCACCAGGCAGAAGATGCAGTTGCAGAAGTCCGGCTCCGTGCAGCCGGGAGACAATGCCTCGGAGGGGCCGGTTCCGATAGAGCCGATGGAGCTGAAAGGGCAAGACCAAGAATTGCCGCCGTTACGGCCGGTCGGGAGCAGATAGAGGGTGCAGGCAGCCGGTCAAAAATTATTGAACGAGGATTGTTTCGATGCATAACTTCGAATATCGCCAAGGTGAATTCTACTGCGAGCAGGTTCCAGTAAGCCGCATTGCCAAAGAGGTAGGGACTCCATGCTACATCTATAGCCATGCGACGCTGATTCGGCACTTCCATGCGTACGACGGGGCGTTTAAGAACATCCCGCACATTGTGGCCTTCGCCATGAAAGCCAACTCAAACCTGGCCATCTTGAGAGTGATGGCCAAGGAAGGGAGCGGAGTCGATATTGTGTCGGGCGGTGAATTGTTCCGCGCACTCCAGGCGGGGGTGCCGCCGGACAAAATCGTCTTTGCCGGGGTGGGGAAAGACGCTGGTGAAATTGCAGAGGCGTTGAAGGCCGGCATTCTCATGTTTAACGTCGAGTCTTCGGCGGAGATCCGCGCCATCAACGATGTCGCTGCGTCCATTGGCAAGAAAGCCAGAATCGCGCTGCGGATTAATCCGGATGTCGATCCCAAAACACATCCCTATATTTCGACAGGGATGAAGAAGAGCAAGTTCGGGATTGCCGCAGACCGCGCGCTGGAAGAGTACAAGATGGCAGCGGCGTTGAGTCACATCGACGTGGTCGGTGTCCATGCCCATATCGGGTCCCAGCTCACTGAAGTGACGCCGTTTGTCGATTCGCTGAAGAAAGTCGTCGGGCTCATTGGCACGCTGAAATCACAGGGGATCAATATTCGATACCTGAACATCGGCGGCGGGCTGGGGATCACCTATTCCGAGGAAAAGCCTCCGCTGCCTCAAGACTTGTCGGATGCGATTTCACCGATTATCGCCGATCTCGGTCTGACATTAGTGATGGAGCCGGGGCGTGTGATCGTCGGGAATGCCGGCATTCTTGTGACCAAGGCGTTGTACTTGAAGGAAGGCGAGGTCAAGAACTTTGTTATCGTCGATGCGGCGATGAACGATCTCATTCGCCCCAGCTTGTATGGCGCCTATCATGAAATCAAGCCGGTCAATGAAGAGGCCGGCCGCCGAGCCAAACAGCAGGTGGATATCGTCGGCCCTGTGTGCGAGTCGGGAGATTTTCTGGCCAAGGATCGCTTGCTGGCTGCGGTGAAGCCGGGAGAATTGATGGCGGTCATGAGCGCTGGGGCCTATGGATTTGTGATGGCTTCGAATTACAATTCCCGCCCTCGTGTCCCGGAAGTGTTGGTGAAGGGCAGCGAGATCCACGTCATCCGCGAGCGGGAAACCTACGAGGATTTGGTGAAGGGCGAAAAGATCCCGGCGTTCCTGGCCTAGCACAGGAGCGGAGCGCGCACAGATTATCGTGCGCTGAGAAGGAGCCACTATGTTTACCGGTTCACATGTCGCAATCGTGACGCCCTTTCGGAAGGGCAAAGTCGATGAGCGGGCGCTGGGCGATCTCATCGAATGGCAAATCGCCCAGGGGACAAACGGGATTGTTCCCTGCGGCACCACCGGAGAGTCCGCCACCTTGTCGCACGAGGAGCATAACCGTGTGATTGAGCTGACGGTCGAAGTGGTCCGTCGCCGAGTTCCGGTCACGGCTGGAACCGGCTCCAATAGCACGGATGAGGCCATCTCGCTCACGAAGCATGCGAAGGAAGCTGGGGCCGATGCCGCGCTTCTCATTACGCCTTACTATAATAAGCCGACTCAGGAAGGTTTGTATCGCCATTACAAGGCGATCGCCGAGGCGGTCGATTTGCCGCTGGTGCTGTACAACATCCCGGGGCGAACCGGGGTGAATATGCTTCCGTCGACGATCGCCAGATTGGCCGTGATTCAAAATATCGTGGGGGTGAAAGAGGGCAGCGGGGTGATTCAGCAGGCGTCGGATATTGTGCAAACCTGCGGAGACCGCCTTGCGGTGCTTGCCGGCGACGATGCGATGACCTTGCCCATGATGGCGGTCGGCGGTCGAGGCGTGATTACCGTGACGGCCAATATCGCGCCGACCGAGATGGCGAACATGGTCAAGGCGTTTACGGCCGGAAACCTTGAGGAGGCTCGACGCATCCACTTTCAGCTGTCGCCTTTGTTTGCCGCATTGTTTTATGAAACGAATCCGATTCCCGTGAAAGAAGCACTGGGCATGATGGGGAAAATCGATCCCGAACTTCGTTTGCCGCTCTGCCCGATGGGTAAAGAAAATCGAGACAGGTTGATGCAGGCGATGAAAGAGGCGCGCTTTATATAGCGTGCTCAGGAGAAAGATGAGACGAGGTCATGATTAACGTTGTGGTGGCGGGCGCGGCGGGACGGATGGGTTGCCGGTTGGTTGCGCTGGTGCGGGATTCGGCGTCGTTGACGCTGGCTGGAGCGCTTGAGGGGAGCGGGCATCCGGCCGTCGGCACCGATGCCGGCGAGACTTCCGGAGCCGGGCGCGCCGGCGTGGCGATTACCAGCGATCTGGCTGCATTGATGGAGCGCGGCGAGGTGGTGATCGATTTCTCCGCTCCCGAGGCGACGCTCGAGCATTTTCGTATTGTCGCCCAGCATCGCCGGGCGATGGTCATTGGCACGACAGGGCTGAATCCGTCCCAACTTGAAGAGATCAAAAGTTTGGCGAAACAGGTGCCTTGTGTGCTGTCTCCCAATATGAGCGTGGGCGTCAATTTGATCTATAAAGTCATCGGGGAAATGGCCAAGACTTTGGGTGACGACTACGATATTGAAGTGATCGAGGCGCATCATCATCTGAAAAAAGACGCGCCGAGCGGCACGGCCTTGAAGATTGCCGAAGTTCTCGCGCAGGCCGTCAATCGTGACTTGGACCAGGTTGGCGTCTATTCCAGAAAAGGCCTGATTGGAGAGCGGAAGAAACAGGAAATCGGCATTCAGACCATCAGGGCCGGCGATATCGTGGGCGATCACACGGTTCTCTTCGGTGGAATGGGCGAGCGTATCGAGGTGACCCATCGCGCCAGCAGCCGCGACACCTTTGCGCGCGGTGCGTTGCGCGCGGCGCGATGGGTAGTCCGCCAGCCGCCGGGCCTCTATGACATGATGGACGTGTTAGGTCTGAAGTGACGCAGTTCTAGTCCCCGCCACCTACCGGTTCCCTTCTTCACGACATCGCGTTGTTGTCCCTGCGTAGCCGCTTGGTGAACGGTATGGGCGCTGCCCAGTCAGACAGAGGATACAGCGACCGACAATTTTTCTGGAGAAACTTGAGCTAGTTCGACGTGACCTTCCCCCGTTTATTACACCAAAGCTGAGGAAGTGAGCTCCTGTGCGAGATGGACCCCGGTTTGATAGTTGTGAATGAACTCCATGGGCGTCACATTCCCAATGGAGCTGTGCGTCCGCTCTTCATTGTACTCTCGT
>CP092079.1:3443261-3458181 GCA_022226955.1 Nitrospira sp. | reverse complement strand
AAGATGCTGTATCCCTACGAGGAGCGGCATCCGAAGTGGCAGTTTGCCTTTGTGTTCAACATCAATCGGTGCTTGGCCTGCCAGACCTGTTCGATGGCGGACAAGTCGACCTGGCTCTTCTCGAAGGGGCAGGAGTACATGTGGTGGAACAACGTGGAAACCAAGCCGTACGGCGGGTATCCCCAGTTCTACGACGTGAAGATCACCCAGCTCATCGAGCAGGTGAACCCGGGCGGGCAGGTGTGGAACGTCCGCGTGGGCCGCAAGCACCATGCGCCGTACGGCGTGTTCGAAGGGATGACCATTTTCGACGCGGGCGCCAAAGTGGGCCAGGCGGCGATCGGATACATTCCGACGGACCAAGAGTGGCGGTTCGTGAACATCTATGAAGACACGGCGACCTCGATGCGCGCCCTCGTGGAAGGCATCGACAAGACCGGGTTCTCACGGGACGAACCGTGGAAGATGACGGGCAGCTCCTTGCCGGAGCATGAAACGTTCTTCTTCTATCTGCAGCGCATTTGCAACCACTGCACGTACCCGGGCTGCTTGGCGGCCTGCCCGCGCAAGGCGATCTACAAGCGGCCGGAAGACGGCATCGTGTTGATCGACCAGAACCGGTGCCGCGGGTACAAGAAGTGCGTGGAGCAGTGCCCGTTCAAGAAGCCGATGTATCGTGGGACGACCCGCGTATCGGAGAAGTGCATTGCCTGTTATCCGCGCATCGAGGGCAAGGACCCCTTGACGGGCGGTGAACCGATGGAAACGCGCTGTATGGCGGCCTGCGTGGGCAAGATCCGCATGCAGAGCCTGGTGCGCATCGGCGAGGACGGGCTGTGGGCCGAAGACCGGTGGCATCCCCTGTACTACGCGATCCGCGTGGAGCAGGTGGCGCTCCCCCTGTATCCACAGTGGGGCACCGAGCCCAACGGCTACTACATCCCGCCGCGGCACAGCCCGAGAGGCTATGCCCGGCAGATGTTTGGCCCGGGCGTGGACAACGCTATCGAGAAGTACCTCGTGCCCAGCCGCGAACTGTTGGCGGTGCTCCAGCTCTGGAGAGCCAGTCAGCAGATCGTCTTCCGGTACGACGTCATTCCGGGGCCGAAAGTGTTTGAAACCCAAATCCACGGGAAGCGGTTCGAGATGTACAACGATACCGTGTTGGGCTTCAACAAGTCGGGCAAGGAAGTGGCGCGCATTCAGGTCGAAGAGCCGATCTATATTCGGCCGGCCGAGCGCGTGACCTGGTTGTAAGCTCGTTGCCGTGAAAGGTGGGAGAGGCTTGGGCCTCTCCCATCGATCGCCGGCACTGCCTCTCCCGGTTCTCATTCCTTCGGCGTCGCTCTGTCGTGCATGGATGCAGATGCGCCCGCGAATTGGATTATCGTTGGGACAAGGATGGGCGTAAGAACATGGAAGCCCGTACGAAGTGGAAAGTCGTGATCCTCGCGTTCTTTCTTGGCCTGGTCGGTATCCAGACGGTTATTGTGGAACGCTGGCTGGCGATAGATGGCGAGCGAGACCGGCAGGCGCAGATTAAGCAGAGCATGTTACGGCTTGAACGGATGGTGGCGGATATCGACAATGGCTTTCGCGGCTATGTCTTGATGAAACAGTCGCCCTTTCTGCGGCCGATGATTACGGCTGAGGCCAGCATTCCACGGATCATTGAGGGCCTCGGGCAGATGACGGAGGCTTGGCCAGATTTGCGAGGCCGCATTCGCGTGATCGATGACCGTATCACGGAGCTGCTCAATACCAAGCGCCGGTTGACGATGGAGATGGCGAATGGGCAAGAGGAGGCAGTGCTCTCCTATGTCAGGGGCGGCGAAGGCGTGGCGCTCGCCCAAACCATTACGCTGGCGTTTCAGGACTTTGACCGAAAACTGAATGAGCGGCAGCGGGAGTGGGATCGAGACATGACGCAATTGATTGAATGGGTGCGATGGGGCGTGCCGGTAACGGCGATGGGCAGCCTCGCCGGTGGATTCGGCATGGGGCGATTGATCGGCCGCTCTCATCATGTAATCCATACGGACGACTCACCGGCAAGCGCGCATCGCCGGATTGGATCCAGTCAGGAAATATGATTGTGCCTACGAGGGAATCCTGTTCGTTTGGTTCTCGGGTGGCGTCGGACTCTTGTTTCTAAAGCTGTCGCGAAATTGTATCGTGGAGATTCGGCAACCGTGCCCTTCTCTGGAGACTCGACGATGCGGGATAACGAGGGAAGTTATCGAGCCTTGCTGGCCGTGACCAACGTGCTGAACTCCCAGCGCAACAGCGATAGTCTCTGGCAAGCTATCACGGAGCAGATTCGCAAGGTCTTGCCGTGGGAGCGCGCGGGCGTCACGCTGTATAACTCCGACACCGACGCCTTCCATTTTTATGCGGTCGAAACCACCATGCCGAATCGCAAATTGCAACGCGATGCCGTGATCCCCAAAAAAGGCAGCGCGATCGGCTGGGTCTATGAGCATCGGACGATCCACATTCGTCCCGACCTTCAGCGGCAACAAGTCTTTCTCGAGGACGACTATTATGCGCGGGAAGGATTAGGCCGGATGATCAACTCTCCGTTGCTCATCGGTCATGACTGCATCGGCACCTTAAACATCGGCAGCGTGCAGGCCGGCGAGCCGGATTCCGACGATCTGGAGTTTCTCGGCCAGGTTGCCACGCAGATCGCCTATGCCATCGATCACGTTCAAGCGTACGAACAGATCGAACGGCTGCACGAACAACTGGCCAGGGAAAATGAGTATCTGGTCGAAGAAATCAAGACCACATACAATTTTGGCGCGATGGTCGGGAAAAGTGCCGGGTATAAACGGGTGGTGTCCCTCGCACAGGCCGTTGGGCCGACCTCGACCGCGGCCTTGATTACCGGCGAGACGGGGACGGGGAAAGAGTTGCTCGCGCGCGCCATTCACGAACTGAGTCCGCGCAGTCAGAAGGCCTTTGTGCGAGTCAATTGCGCCGCGCTGCCGATGGGGTTGGTGGAAAGCGAGCTGTTCGGGCATGAGCGCGGGGCGTTCACGGGAGCCGAGCAGCGGCGTCTCGGCCGGTTCGAGCTGGCGAATGGCGGGACGCTGTTTCTGGATGAGATCGGTGAAATGCCGCTTGAAGCGCAGGCCAAGCTCTTGAGAGTGCTGGAGGACGGCCAGGTCGATCGAGTGGGCAGCGCGCAGTCGGTGCCGGTGAATGTTCGTATTATCGCCGCGACCAACGCCGATCTGGCAGCGGCCATCGGCACGGGCCGGTTCCGGCCGGATCTCTATTATCGCCTGCATGTATTTCCGATTGTCATTCCGCCGCTCCGGGACCGGCCGGAGGATATTCCGCTTCTTGCCCGGCATTTTTTGGAGCACTACCGCGTGAAGTTGAAACGCGCTCGCCTTGAGATCGGCGAGTCGTCCATGGAGTTGCTTGTTCGGTACAGTTGGCCGGGCAATATTCGCGAATTGCAGAATGTCATCGAGCGCGCGGTGATTCTCGCTCAGTCATCGACCGTTGAGGTCGATGAACGGTTTCTGGCGCTCCCGAACGCAGGGGAGGGCGAAGATCTGCCGGATAATCTTGAGGCGCGGGAGCGGCTGCATATTCTTGACGTCTTGGATCGCACGCAGTGGCGCATCTACGGTTCCGCCGGCGCCGCCGTCCGGTTGGGGCTGAATCCCAGCACGCTGCGCAGCAAGCTGAAGCGGCTGCGCCTGAAGCGTCCGGCCCACATTCCCTCGATGTAATCTATCCACGTACAGAATGAATGGATTCGGCCGCTAGTCGTCCGGTTGGAAGACCGAAGGCGGATGTGGAATCTTTCGTCCAAGTGAAACTGGTCGCGATGGTTGGAGTCTAGAGGCGTTCAACTTGTCTGAAAGATACACGAGGGCTGGTTTCGCAGCTAGCTCAAGTCGCCGAAGGAGCAGTCTGTTCAAGTTGAAAACAGTCTCGTTGGCAGGGGAGATTACGTGTTGACGAGTGAGTCGACCTCGTGTCAGGCACCAGTGCCCTCCTTCTATTCCAATGAGACCCTGCGGCAGAGGTAGAAAGCATTCCCTGTGCATTATGTGCTACCTTTCCTTGCCGGCTATGTCGGCACCATAAACCATCATGCATCCGCTTTCCTCTACGAGTGCCGGGTAATTGTTTTCTCAAATGATTAAGTGAGCGTATATTTCAGCGCTTTTACGAATTGCAATGGAGTGAGCCATGCAAACTGTTTTCTTAAGGAAGCCTCGGCTACCAATACTGCTTGGGGCGTTTGTGCTTTTGCATGTTGCCATGCTGATGGATTTTTCGATTGAGTCAAGTCAAGCGTCGGATGATGAAAAACTGCTTGCGCAAACCGATCTGTATCGCGTCACGGCAAGTGATAAATTTGGAATGGCTTGGTGTCTACCGCTCGGCAATTATAAAGGCACTCAAGCCAACATCTTCATCCGGTGGCGCGTCACAGCTCAGGAAGACCTCACCGGCAAATCAGTAGGGTATCAGCATCACCTTGCAGACATTTGGTCTGCCGTGAATCAGCAGTGTCCTTCCATCACCATGATACGCATCTCTAACTTCGTTGCTGGCGTCCGGCTGCTTCGTCATGGCGATATCGAGCTGCCTGATTCAGATCTTTCCTTGGAAGGTTCTCCGCAGGAAGAACCGGTAAATACGATCCTCGTCTCTGAAATGAGAAACGGAAAATTCGATACGAGGATGAGTGGAGATACGTACTATCAGAGCTTGGAGGCCGCGCGCGAGAAGCGTAACCCGGCAACACTCGTGCCGTTGCCTCCGCCACCACGACCCTTGATCGACTCAGACGTTGTTCTGACGCCAAGAGTGAACCCACGTCCTCCTGTTGTAGCGCCCTTGGATCCTGGAGCCGGACAGGCGAGCCCGTCGATCAATCAAGAGGAGCCGCTTGGGCTTGACGTGGCTGGCCTGCCTAATGCCGAGAACTACCTGCGCATCTACTTCGGTGAGTTCGGAGCCTTACAGGCAACAGACCAGTTCGTGAAAAAACGGTTTCCCCGGTTATATGTGCATGCTGTACGGGCATACGGGATAGTGTGCGGGGATTATCTTCCCCATAACAGTCCTATTCAAACGATCGACTACTCTTATAAGGAAGGGTTGGCCAGAGAGGAAATACACAAACGCTATCGAATTGAGCCCAGATTCTTTATGACCTTAATGTCTTTCGATGCTGGCTGGTATGTTGATTCTGAGGCTTATAAGCTCATCCAACGCAATGATTGCACGAGTCACGCGACTCTCCAATTTATGGAAAATCTTCTTCGATTTGCCTTGGATGAGCCACCTGTCCAAGAACTTCCACTGGAACCTATCAAGCGCTATACGACTACAGGTGAATTTGAACAGAGAGAAAAGCAGAGAAAATCAGGCACAACGTCCAAACTTGTGAAAGAAGAGTTAGTGAGAATCGAGTCTGCTATGGATGATCTCGCCCGACGCCCTCTTCTGCGGGGTCCGTCCGATCAGGAGCTTGTTGATAGGTATTATCAAATCCGCGACAGGTATAGAAGTGAAGCCAACGCAGTCGTGAAAGAGTTAGGTTTTGACCCCGTGTTTAGTTGCATCTACGATGGACACGCTCTGTATTACTGGCGGCATTCCCGCCCCATTTCGGTGACGGACGAGTACATTCAGAAGCTCAGCGGGACCAATCCGATTCGATTTATTGGGAAAGCAATAGACCGATGTCCCACAACCAAGCCAGTAATTCCAATCGTTCATCCTACGGAAGTGCTTGCAAATCTGAAAGTCCAAAGAAGAGTGCCGCCTATAAAGACCGATCCTCCCGCGCCTCAAGCTATGAACGCATTCAATCGTGCTTCTCGTCTGGCTGATGAGACAACCACCCTATCAGTTCCAGTGCGTATGCTTGTTGAATTATGGGAAAAAGCCTATAAGGTGGAGGATGAGGGTGAGCGTAGACAAGCACTGAAGGCAGTCGTCTCTAAAGCGCATGAAGTTTCAGAGGTTTTGAACCGATCTATTAGAGATCCTAGGTCGAGACGAGGGAGTGCTGAACAGCTGGAGAAGTATCGAGTGTTGAAGAACGAGATTGACGACCGGACACTTGAATTGGAAGCCTTCATTGTCCTTCCTTCAGTTAGTACGCCGGTGCCAAGGTAGTTGAGTCCTGTGATGAATGGGATTGGTTTCGATGGCTGTGAATGAATTTCATGAGCGTCAGATCTCCAATGGCTCTGTGCATGGTCGGTTTATGAGCTGGAGTCTGATTCCCTCACACCTTCCCAAAGGTGCGTTCGAAAAATTCTCGTGTGAGTTTCATGTGCTGTTCGATATCGGTTTGCAGATGTCTGGCGCCTGCTTGCCAGTCATCGGTGGTGTAGCCGACGCGGCGGGCGAGGAAGATGAATTCTTCGGAGTCGGTGGGAGGGAGGACGAGATCTTTTGCGTTGCCGCGCACCATGCGCAGACCGTCGATCAACATTCTGATAAAGAGATAGGCCTTCCGTAGATTTTCGCCGTCCTGCCTTGTCACGAGTCCACATTCCACCAGTCCCGCCAAGGCCTGCATGCTATTGGGCGTCCGCAAGATCGGATGTGTGTGGCCGTGCATGACTTGGAGATATTGCACCGCGTACTCGATATCGACGAGGCCGCCGGCGCTGTGCTTCACGTTCACTGTGCCGGGCTCGACGAGTTGTTTTAATTGTTGCCGCCGCAGGTCCAGCGCCGTCGGAAGGTCCCAAGGGGCGCCGCCGTAGACATAGTGATCGCGATGGGCTTCGACTTGCTTGCCGAGCGCGGCGTCTCCGGCGACGGTGCGAAGCTTGATCATGGATTGCCGCTCGAACGGCGCAGCCAATCCCGTTGGACTGTAGTATTTGGCAATTTCTTCGAGCGGATTGGTCAGGGAACCTTTGCCGCCGTGGGGGCGCAGGCGAATGTCGAGATGGAAGATGCCTTCCACCTTGGCTTCGATCCACTGGAGGAGTTCCTGCGTGAGCCGTTCGAAGTATTCGCTGTTGGCGATGTCTTGCTTGCCGTCGGTGCGCCCGGCGCCGCCGTAGACGAAGAGGACTTCGATGTCGGAGGCATAGCCGAGTTCGCGCCCGCCGAATTTGCCTTGGCCTAGGATGACGAAGGGGCAGGGCTTTTTGTTCGCCAATTTGGGCGCGCCGTACTGTTTCTCCAGCTTGGCCTGGCAGTCTTTCAGGCTGCGGTTCACGATGACTTCGGCCAACTCCGTTAGGGCCAGTGAGAAATCGGCGAGGCCGGAGGATTCGACCATGTGTTTCATGTCGATCCGGAACAGCTCCTGATCCTTGAACCGGTTCAGGGCTTCTTTGCGGGCCTCGTCGGTTTTGGCTTTGTCCACGATCTTGTCGAGTTCTTTGCGCAACGCGGCTTGCGGCTTGATGAGCGGGGCGTCGCGGTAATGCTGCAAGAGCGGCAGGAGATTGCCGTGCTGGCGGCGCAGGAAGTCTTCCCACAAGAAGTCGCTGGTGCCGAGCAGGCGGGCCAGGAGAGGGAAGGTCTTTTTGTCGCCCAGGAATGCGAGGGCTTCCTGCTGCGCTTTGCCTTTGGTGTCTTGCACAGTGAGGTCGAGAAACTGGTCGAAGGCTTCGAGCGCTTTGGCCGGGTCCGGCGCCCAGGTGAGGGCGTGGGTGAATTGCTTGATGAGCACGGCGGTGAGGCGCAGGTGCTGTTGATCGACCGGATCGGTCAGCTTCTGCCCATAGCGATTGCGGACGTAGAAGCGATCGTGCAGCTTGCCTGCTTCGATGGCGAATTGGGCCTTGTCGATATAGATGTTGCGCATGGCGAGCGCATTGGCGAAGGCGTAGAGGAACGCGGGGGTGTCGTCCGACTGAATGTCCATCACGGTGTCGGTGGGGGACTGGCTGTTGTCGAAGGTGATGTGGACGGTATGGAGCAGGCCGCTGAACGAGCCGCGCCGCTTGCCCAGTTGCTCGACGAGTTGGCGGTTGACGGCCTGGCGCGCTTCGTCGAACTGGCCGGCATCGAGTTGTTGCAGGAGGGCGGTGAGTTCGTCTGTGAGGCGGCGATGGTCTTCAGGTCCGAATGGCATGCCGCGCACCGGTTGCACGCGAAAGACATCGACGATCTTTTTCCGGCTGAGGCCCGGCCTGGTTTTCGGCCGGATGCGCGGACCGCTGGAGTAACTGGCCCGGGCAGTGGTCGGCGGTGCGCTTTCGGCAAAGGTGTAGATCTGGCCTTCTTCGATGTTCAGGCCGAAGGCCGAGAGGAGGCCGCAGATGTTGGCGAAGGCTGAAAAGTAATCGTAGGCGACGAGCGTCAGATCGAAATGTTGATCGCGGCGTTCGGCAATCGTGACTTCGCAGGGATGCTCGGGCGTCAATCGCGCGGCAAGTTGCACATGTTGCGCAATCGTGGCCGATTCGAAGCGGCGAAAGTATTCCCGATCCATGCGGCTGAGAAAATCTTGCAAGATGTCGGGGGCGACGCCGGCGCAGAGGGCACTCACGGCTTGCTTGAGCTGTTCGTCGAGGGGCATAGCAATCGCATCCTTTGGCTGATTGGCCCCAGTATACCGGAATGGATTGAGTCAGTATAATGCCCTCTCATGATTCGACGATCTACAAAACCAACGTCAACGCCTGATCGGAATCCGGCGCAGCCGCCTTCTTCAAAACCGGACCCTCGTCCGATCCTGCTTGCCGCCGAGCGGGATCCACAACAGACCGGGACGATCTTATCCGCGTATGGCCTGCACGACAC
The DNA here is from genome assembly GCA_022226955.1 of Nitrospira sp. Taxonomy (NCBI): domain Bacteria; kingdom Pseudomonadati; phylum Nitrospirota; class Nitrospiria; order Nitrospirales; family Nitrospiraceae; genus Nitrospira; species Nitrospira sp. Next base: position 3,449,424 of record CP092079.1, on the reverse strand, counting down.
TGAGCAGGCTGACCGCAATTTGCAGGCGATGGCAGGCGATCCGCACCAGCGCCGGCAGCTCGCCGAGATCCTCCCTATTTTGTTGGAGTCGCTGGCAAGGACCGCCGACCCGGATCAGGCGTTGAACCATTGGGAACGGCTGTTCGGCGAGGTGACGCGCTCGTCGTTTCTCGACTATCTGCGCAGTTCGCCGCGCATGCTCGATTTGCTCTGCACGATTTTCGGCAACAGCGACGCGCTTGCGTTTACGGTGATCCGCGATCCTATGCTGGTCTATTGGCTGGCGGAAGCGGCGGTGCTCTCGAAGCCTCCGGCTCGAAAAGAGTTAGAAGCGGCGCTGCACAAGAGCCTGGCGCATGTGACGGTGAAGGAGCTGAAGCTGGAGGCGCTACGCCGGTTTCGCCGCCGAGAGATGCTGCGCATCGGCGTGCGCGATCTGTTGCGGCTCTCGCCGGTTCAGGAAACGACGGCGTCGCTGTCGGATCTGGCGAGTCTCCTCATTCATGCGGCGTACGAGATTGTCGATGCCGACTTGCGGCAGCAGTATGGCGTGCCGATGCACAAGACGAAGCAGGGGCGGTGGGTGGAGACAGGCTTTGCCGTGATGGGGATGGGAAAGCTAGGCGGGCATGAGCTGAATTACAGTTCGGATGTCGATTTGATCTATGTGTACGCATCGCATGACGGAGAGACGCGGGCGCCACGCGGCAAGCAGGCCGGCGCACACAAGGCTGCGTCCGGCGCCGTCGGCATTTCCAATGAAGAGTATTTTGAGATTCTTTCGCGCGAACTGACGAAGGCCCTGGTTGAGCAGACGAGGGAAGGCTATGTTTTTCGCGTGGACCTGCGGCTGCGGGCCGAAGGTTCGGTTGGCCAGCTGGCGCGGTCGCTCGACGATTATAAAAAGTACTATGCCACCAGAGGGGTAGTGTGGGAGCGCTTGGCGTTGCTCAAGGCCTGGCCAGTGGCTGGTTCCATGGAAGTCGGACTCGCATTTCTCAAGATGGTGAAGCCGTTTATCTTCGGACCGGCCAAAGAAACAATCGACCTCGCCGGGGCGCTGGCGGTCATCCAAGATATCCGGGGCGTGAAGGAAATGATCGATGTGAAGATGGCCGATCGCGGGCATGAGCGGCGCAATGTGAAGCTCGGTATCGGCGGGATTCGCGAGATCGAGTTCTTTGTTCAGACGGTTCAGGTAATAGCCGGGAAGCGGGTGACAGGGCTGCTCGACCGCAGCACGCTCGGCGCGTTAAACCGGTTGGTGAAGTATAAGCTGATCTCAGGCCAGGAGCGGGATGACCTGACCGCCGCCTATGTGTTTCTCCGCGATGTCGAGCACAAGTTGCAGATGGTGCAGGATTTCCAAACCCACGCCTTGCCGGACAGTGCCGAAGAACTCGAACGCTGCGCCATTCGCGGCGGTTACGACACGGACGACCGCGCCAAAGGCGTCGCTCAATTCCATGCCGACCATGAGCGGCACACCGGTTTCGTCAATCGCTTCTTTCGTTCCTTCTATTACGACGCCAAGACCTCGCCGGTTCTGAAGGCGACGATGCGATTGGTGATGGCGTGACTTTCAACGATATGCCCATACTGCTCGTATGACGTCCCTTTCCCTCTGATCGATCAATTCGCGCCGATCAATACCTCCGTGAGAAGCCAAGCGTGCAGTCCCCCTCTTAAGCGGGGGTGCGAATGAGCGCGCGAATGTGTATAGATAGCCTCCCGAAATAATAAAACACCTAGTAGAGTTGCCATAGTTGTAATGGCTAGATGTGTTGGTTTGTGAGGCGGCCGCCGTGCGGCCTTTGTGTTCATGCATTGACTCATGGAGGAGTGATCATGGTGAAGTGGCGTCAGCGTAGTCAGCGATTTCTGGTGCTTGCGTTTGGCTTAGTCGGGCTCTTAGCGGCCGGGGGATGCGGTTCGAGTGAGAGCGGTAGCGGCGCTTCTGTGGCGGCAGGTACGGTGACTGGCCAGGTGGTTTCAGCAGACTCGGGTAATGCGCCGGTGGCAGGAGCCAAGGTGAGCACCTCGGCGGGGACGACGACCTCCGCGAGCGACGGCAGTTTTACCGTTCCCGCTTTGGCCAATGACCGTGCAGTCGTGCATGTCGAGGCCAATGGATTTGCTGAAACGTCTCCGGTGACGCGGGTTGTCTCCGGTCAGACGACCACGATCGGGGTGAAACTGTTGCCGGTTGGAGCCACGGCGACGGTAAGCGTCGGGACTGGCGGTACAGTGACGGTACCGAATTCGACAGCCCAAGTCGATTTGCCGGCCAATGGCCTGGTTCCGAGAAATGGTGGCGCCGCGTCCGGGGCGGTCGCGGTATCGGTCACGCCGATCAATCCAGCTATCGATCCCGCTCTCATGCCGGGCGATTATACCGGCGTATCGGCCGGAGGAACGAGTACGCCGATCGAAAGTTTCGGCGCGATGGTTGTGGATATTCGAGATGCAGCCGGCACTCGCTACAATCTGGCGGCAGGCAAGACCTCGACGATCCGGATTCCCTTGGGAACGCAGAACCCGAATCCGCCGGCCACCGTTCCGCTCTGGTACTTCGATGACACGACGGGGTTGTGGAAGGAAGAAGGGACGGCGACGCTGCAAGGCGCGTCGCCCAATCAGTATTACGAAGGGACCGTGACGCATTTCAGCATCTGGAACGCCGACCAAGTGGCCTTGCGGACTTGGGTGTTGGGCTGTGTCAGGGATGTTAGCGGGCAGCCGGTGGTGAATGTATTGGTGCAAAGCGATGGGACGAACTATACCGGAAGGGACATGCGCTACACTGCGGCAGATGGGACCTTCCGGGTGGGCGTGCGGAAGGGCGGGACGGCTACAGTGAGTGTGATGGGACTGAGTGTTAATCCCTATAGGTATGGGTCGATCAGCAACGAGGTGACCGTGACCTCACTGCCGACAGATGTGACGGATTTTGAGCGGACGCTGTCCAATTGTCTGGTAATCCGTCCAGGTCCATTGACGATTACCACGTCCACATTGCCTGGCGGAACAGTAGGAATTCCCTATAGTCAGACGCTGGCCGCAACGGGCGGGGTGCCTGGGTATACGTGGAGCCTGAACACGGGGTCTCCGGCTCTGCCGGCCGGATTGTCGCTGAGCCAGGCGGGTGTGATCTCAGGCGCTCCAACGTCTGCAGGATCGGTGTCCATTGTGGTGAAGGTGACGGATTCTGTTTCAGGAATCGCCATCAAGCCGCTCAATCTGACGGTGACGGCGGCTGGCGCTTTGTCGATCACCACGTCGTCGTTGCCGAGTGGGAGGGTTGGCGATGTGTATAGCGCGACGATGGCGGCGAGTAACGGAACGGGGGCATTGTCGTGGAGTATTGTCAGCGGAGCGTTGCCCGTTGGACTGACGCTGAATCCTTCCACCGGAGTTATCGGCGGGACGCCCACCACCTCGGGAACCTCGACTGTGACCATTCGTGTGCAGGATAGTGGGAGCCCGCAACGGAGCGGTCAGCGTGTGTTGACGCTGACGATCATTGGGGCTCCTCCGTCTTGCTCTCCGAATTGTCCGTCTGGATTGACGGTGTCTAATGCGCCGGCCAGCGTGGGCGGAGCATTTTCCCCAGATCCTCAATTTACAGAGGCTGATGTTTCGGGCTCGGTTATTGCGGTTAGCTGGACAGAAGTCGTGACCTTGAACCATGTTGAAATTCTGGCTATTGGAGTGGACCAGGTCAACGGCATCGAGAGCGTCATCTACGGAGTCGTTGACGGGGGAGTGGGGTCTGCGTGGCAGTGCAATACGAGTCCGTCGGGTGACGCAGGTTGTTTGGGTCTGACGGTAAACCGATCGGCAGGCACGGTGACGTTTGTGAATACGGTTTTGACCTCCGCCTCCGCCTCAGGCTTAGGCGCGATGCCGCCGATTACACTGAACGGCACAGTGACCTTCACGCCGCTCTAGGAAGAAGGGCGCTCTCGCAGCAGGCTCCGCGACAGCGCGGGGCCTGCTGTATGGTGCGTTGTGGTGGCGCTTCTTGGCTCTACGTTTCACTGGGTATCGCTCGTCGTGATGTAGTCAGGTGTCAAAATTTCCCTACCCTAAGAGTTAAGTGTTATCACGGAAGTTAATTTACTGTAAGGCATTTCCTTGTAGAGAAAAGAAACCGGAGTCTCTAATGTTGTGTGTCGTGAATTATTGCGAGTGCGAAGTGTTGAGTAGGATGGATGCAAGGTTCGGTAGGTCGGAAAACTGAGGAGGGGTGCAATGGCTAGTTCATCGCATTTGGTCGGGAAGGGCGTCGCACGGCTTATCGGAGCAGGCGTGAGCCTGATGATGGTCTGTTCGGGAGTGTTCGCTCACGCGCAGGATGCACCGAGAAAGGTGGTTGGGATTATCCCTGTCGTGAGCAATGTTGCCGATATTCCGGCCGATGCGGCGACGGATCTGTTCGTTAATACGCTTATGGAAACGAATCGCTTCTCGATCAAGCCGCCCGATGCCAATGGTTCATTTGCCGGGGCCGAGTACGTATTCGAGCCCACGATCAGCGACGGGAAGGCTAAGAGCAACGTTCTGGGTTTTCTCAAGGATACCGTTACGGCGAATACACCGGTCAATCTGACTGTGCGAGTCTTCGATCCGCGAACGAACGTGCTGGTCAACACGGTGACGGTCAAGAGTGGCGAGGGAAATGCTCCAAAGGTGAGCCTTGGCGATGTGCAGTCTCTGATGGGGGCGGTGGGAGCGAGCAGTGCTCAGTCGTCTGAGTCTTCAAAATTGGAGGAGCGGATTGGCGGGCTCATGCAGTCGGCGGTATCCCGCCTGGTCAGTCAGCTTGGCGGAGTGGGGGCAGGAATGCAGCGGTCGGGTGCGATGCGGACGCGGTAAGGTTGCGATGCCCTGGATATTTTCACCGGAACGGATGTCTCGTTTGATGACAAACCGAATGATTCTGTTGGCGATCGGGGCGGTGCTATTCTATGGGGCGTTGGCAAGCGGGGTGTGTGAGAGCGTCGCGGGGTTTTCCGATAACTTGACCGGGAAGGGCAAACCACCGGGAAATCAGCAGGGAATGAAGGGCGCACCTATAGAGCAGGCGATGACCGGCATTGCATCGGGGACGTTCGATATTGTCGGGCTCAAGCTTGGAATGACTCCGGGGGAGGCGATTCAGGCGGTGCAACGCCGTACGCGTGAGCTGAATGGCAAGCCAATCACGTTCGAGGTTGTTAAGGAAGAGGCTCATCAAGTCTTAGTTCAGGGGACTGTCCCACGGACGAAATTTGTCCATCTTTCAGATGTGAAGAGTGTTCTTAAGGCGTTCGATCTTTCAGCGGAACCGTCGCGGAATACTGCGAATGCGCAAGATCCTCGTGCCCAGCAGTTTGCGCTCAATGGACAGATTGAGGCCTTTGGATTTCAGTTTCCCAATGTGCCCAATGAAGGGCGAGTGTCTAGTATTACGAGAGTTCAACGACTGGCTCCGCCTACTCATCCTGAGACGATCAGAGCCGCCTTGATTCAGAAATACGGTCCACCCTCGATTGACGACAAGGGCATGATGGTGTGGCTTACCGATGCTGCTGTGGCATTGCCCGCAGAGCAGGATCGTGTCAAATGCCGTGGGATTCTCCTGCCGCCTGGAATGTTGGAAGAATTTGATTATTCAATGGTGGCGATCAAGGGGTGCGGTGAGCAATTGACGGTACAGCTTCATGGAACGCCGGAAGCCGTGATCCTGATTCAAACCAGTTTGTACCACCACCAGCGATCTCTGGATGAGCGAGGGGCTACTCAAAAAGCAGAGTTGAGGCGGTTTGGGCTTACACCTGAGCAAACCAAGCAAGCGCCAGTGCCTCAATTCTAAACTGGGTCTGCAAGTGATTTCACAAACACGAAGACCCCGGCGGGATGAACCGCCGGGGCCTTCGCGTTTGACTCTGAGCTACCGGCTAGACGCTATCGGCTCTCGTCGATCTTAGTACATCCCTTCCATGCTGTGGTTGTGGCCTGCGTGGCCACCGCCTGCGGTTTCCTTCTTCTCTTCGGGGATGTCGGTGATCATGACTTCGGTGGTGAGCATCAAGCCCGCCACGGAGGCCGCGTTCTGCAATGCGCAGCGCGACACCTTGGTCGGATCGATGATGCCGGCCTTGATCATGTCCACGTACTC
>CP092079.1:3374789-3443161 GCA_022226955.1 Nitrospira sp. | reverse complement strand
GCACATACTTCGCCATCCCACGATCGGCGGCCACTTTCGTCAACGCCGCCGTCAACGTCGTCTTCCCATGGTCCACGTGCCCGATCGTCCCGATGTTTACGTGCGGCTTCTTCCGCTCAAATTTCGCCTTCGCCATAACCTCAATCTCCTTACAATCAAATCACACAACAATCGCGCGAGGGCACCCCTCGCAATCCATCAACTGCGAGAGCACCGAACCGCAGCAACAGGATACGTGGAGCCCACGACGCGGATCGAACGCGTGACCTCGTCCTTACCAAGGACGTGCTCTACCAACTGAGCTACGTGGGCTTTTCGGTCCGTCATCTGCATTCCACCCGTGAACGAGCCTCAACACACATCCATATGGAGCGGGCGATGGGATTTGAACCCACGACAGCCAGCTTGGAAGGCTGGAACTCTACCACTGAGCTACGCCCGCCCGAATATCGTCGCCAACTCTGCCGTAATCGCACCATGCCACAGCCTGCTATACTTCGCCTCATGCGCATCAACCCAGCAGACCGACGCTGGTGGGCAGGCAAGGATTCGAACCTTGGAAGACATAAGCCAGCAGATTTACAGTCTGCCCCCTTTGGCCACTTGGGTACCTGCCCATTTCAACTCGTCAGCACAAGCGCGCGGCAAAATCCGACTCAGATCCAGCTATTTTTCTCGCCACATTCACACTAAAAAACTAGAGTAAGCCTGTCCGCACACAGCTCTCTCCCCTCATCGAGGAGGAGAAACAGCTGATCGAGCGAACCAGGCTATTTTAAGAAACGCTGGATTCTATTGGCGAAGTTGCGCCATGTCAAGAGGGGAAATAGCCTCTCCGTCATTTTTTTCGCCCTATGGAGCCACGGCCTGGCAAGGCTGGTCCACAGAAATATTTTTGACCTGCCCGAGAGCGCTCTCCACGGTCTCAAGGAATTTTTCTGGCAAACCAAGCACTTGCTTCATGAGACGGCGACTTTCCTCCTTCGAAATCCGTGAACCAGGAGCAAGAAACCGCTTCTGCGTTACCCGCCGCTCATCAGGATCCTGCGGAGCGTAATACCCTCTCAATTCCCCTGCCTCAATCGCCCGACGAAACCGAGACACCCACTCTCCGGAGAGCTGAGCGACCTCCTTCATAGATCGCCCACCCTTTTTTTCGATCTCCAGCTGATTCCAGACAGCCCACCCGACAAACACTGCCCAGGTTTCATTGAGCGCTTCCCAAGCCTCGGGATCGGACAGATACCGCACCTCTGTCTCATGGATCCGCTGAACCACCGGTGTGATCGACACTTCCCGATACCGGCAAACCTGCATCTCGCGCGCAAACGCAATCAACTCCTGCTCAGAATCCGACAGCGTCCCGCCCGCCCCCCTCGACTCAAGATGGTCGATATAGGCATGGAACAATTCGTGATACAGCACTTCCAACTCTTTAGGGGTCATCGTCGTAAGCGACCGCACATCACGGCCAGCAGCATGGAAGGAGAGCGTCCGGTTTAAGACCATTCGATGCTCCCCGGGATGATACTCAGCGGCATAGGTGCGGAGATCGTCGAATTCAAAGCGGACAAAGTCGGGCGGCATGGCCTTCAGAAAGCCAGTGGGCAATCGAAGTGTTGTCGCCCCGGATATAAGCTGCTCCCACATCCTGGCCGACCCCGAAGCGCTCGGCTCTGCAGCAGACGATGAGACCACCCCCAAGGCACAGAGCAGAGCAAAGCCTACAAGCCCCATACAGAATCGCTGAATCAGGGAGCCGCGCATGCGACCTCAAAAATGATAGAGGATGGGGCTTGTCACCCCGACAACTAATAATCCGAATCGCGATAGCTATCCCAATTGCCTCGCCCACCCTCTTCGACTAATGCCACTGTGTCGAATAGGTCGGGAGAAACATGATCCAGAAACCGGGAAGGCTTCGACAGCAGCATCCCGCTACTCTTGTCATAGACATTAATGGGATAGGTCAGGAAAAGATGGCGCTTGGCACGCGTCACAGAGACATAGAATAACCGCCGCTCCTCTTCCAGATCCTCATCGTCGACAAACGAATAGACCGACGGAAACCGGCCGTCCACAATCCAAATCACAAACACCGCCTGCCACTCCAGCCCCTTGGCCGAGTGGATGGTCGAGAGCACCATCCGCTCGTCGTCCCGGTCTGACGCATCCACGCCTGACGCGCTCCCATCCGGCGGCTCCAATGCGAGATCGGCCAGAAACTCATTCACACCGGGGTACCCTTCGGCAATGGTATGGAGATGATCGAGATCCCGCGTACGTTTGGGATAGTCGTCGTACTGTTCCTTAAGAATCGGCAGATAGTATTCGTAGATGTGATTCACCTGCTCCGATGGCGAGCGATCGTCCGCGCCCGAGAGGCTCTCCAGTGTATTCGCCAGATTCTTGAGCCCCTGGCCGGATCGGCCACTCACCCCGCGCAACACCTCGAACGGCTGCCCGCCCTTCACAATCGCCGCCAGCAGGTCATGCGCCTTCTTCGGCCCAACCCCTTCCACCAGCATCAGCACCCGATTCCAGCTAACCGTATCCAGCGGATTGGCGATCACCCGCACATGCGCGAGCAGATCCTTCACATGAGCCGTCTCGATAAATTTGACCCCGCCGCGCTTGATGAAGGGCAGTCCTTTACGCGACAGCTCGATTTCCAGATCGAAGGAATGAAAGCTGGACCGGAAGAGTACCGCCACTTCACTCAGCGGAATACCTTCCTCGCGCAACTCCAGAATCTTCTGGGCGATAAAGCGGGACTGCGTGTTCTCCCCCGCCGCTTCCACCAGCGACGGCAACGGCCCGTCGATCTTCCGCGTGAAGAGCCGCTTCGTATACTTCTCCGCCGCCTCGTCGATAATGCAGTTCGCCAGATTCAGAATCGGTTGCGTGCTGCGATAGTTTTCTTCCAGCTTATAGATCTGCGTGCCTGGGAAGAGTTGCGGGAACTCCATAATGTTCTTGAACGTCGCCCCGCGGAACGCATAGATCGACTGCGAATCGTCCCCCACCACCATCACATTATTATGGGTGGCGGCTAGCTTCCGCACCACTTCAGCCTGCAACCGGTTCGTATCCTGATACTCATCCACCAGAATGTAGCGAAACTGCCGTGAGATCGTCATCCGCGCGGTTTCATCCAGCAGCAACAGCTGCCGCAGCATCACCAGCAGATCGTCATAGTCGAGCAACTGCTTCTGCCGCTTGGCCGATTGATAGGCCGTCTTCAACCGGCTCAGATCTTCGATGTGATCGGCAAAATGCCCGAACTCGTCGAGGATGATCTCTTCCAGCGAGCGAAGCGTATTCTCGCTCTTGCTGATCATTTCCATGATCGTCCCCTTGCGGGGGAAGCGCTTGTCCTTTTCATTCAGCCCGAGCTGCGACCGAACCAGCGCGATCAAGTCTTCCGCATCGCCCCGATCCAGGATCGTGAAGCCCGGCTCAACACCAATCGACCGGCCGTAACGACGCAGCAACAGATTTGCCACCGAATGGAACGTCCCGCCGCACACGCGCTCGCTCCGTGCGCCAATCAGTTCACCGGCCCGCTGCACCATTTCCTGTGCCGACTTGCGCGTAAACGTAAGGAGTAGGATGTTCGATGGATCGATACCCGAGTCAATGAGATAGGCTACCCGATACACCAGCGTGCGTGTCTTGCCGCTGCCGGCCCCGGCAATCACCAGCGACGGGCCTTCACCCGCCGTCACCGCCGCCAACTGCTGGGAGTTCAGCGCCGCCGCATAATCGATCGACAACTTGCGCGGAGCAACGTCATCGTCTGAGCGCTTGAGGACGTAGGTTTTAACTTCTCGTTCCATGAATAACCAAAGGAAGGCCGAACGGCATGATACCAGTCAGCAGAATTGGCTGTATAACATTACGGACGCTGGAGTTTCAACGAGGCGTGGAGACGCTGAAGCAGTGGAAGGATCAGTGCCCGATTCAGAAAAAGGCCATTATAGGCAACCGATTGAGGATCGACATGAGACAGACACTGCCCCCCTATTGTCCATGAAACCAGCGGCAGTTCGCAGGCCTTCTTACCTTGGCCTACGGCCCGCAATTCGCACACGACCAGGACTCATCACGACGAAAGTAGTCATTAATTCGCTTCCAACCTCTGCGACCAGATCGGCGACAGCCCGAGGCAAGTCATTTCTAGCATGGGCAGAATACCGGATAAACATGACGCCCCTGGACTGGCTCGAGTGGGCATAGACAAGCTGGCCGAAATCTTTGTCCTCCGTTAGAAGAATGCGCTCCTCACGAACAGCCAGATCCATCACGGTCGCATCGTCGGCCCCAGATGCGAACTCGACAACCGCACGAACATCATGACCAACAGCTCGAAGCGTTCGAACAACCGAGAAGTCACAACTCTCATCGGCGAGGAACCTCACAACTATCGCTTAGCTCGTTTGCGAACAGGGAAAGTGCTCGCCAGCACCGTTTCTTCATGGGCCACAGTGTCAGCAGCATATCCAATGGCCGCCTGAATATCGGCCTTGGTCAGCCGGGGATAGGCATCGAGCAACTCAACTTCAGTCGCACCCTCGCCGAGCTTTCGAAGAATCAGCGCAACGGGAATACGTGTACCGCGGATGATGGGCTTCCCCATCATAACTTTAGGGTTCATTTCGATTCGATTCGTCGTCATAGCCTTGGCATTCCTATTCTTCTTTCGGGCGCACGTAGTATACCATACTCGTGCCGATCCTGAGCAACGGAGGCACTTCCTTTCAGACCGATAGGTCTTCAGAGCAAGACTACCGAGAATGCCGCAGGCATTAAGAAATGGATCGGCCTCACCAAGGAATATATGACTGGTCCAATGCATGCTAAAAAGACTCCTGATGCCTTTTCCATCGCTAGGTGAAGGTGATGGAGCGACCGACGCTATCGGTCACAGACATGACTTTGCGCGGATCAGCCGGATCATAGGCAAACGTGATGACATTGCCGTTCGGATCCGTGATCTTGCTCACCTGCCACACCTTATTGCTCAGCGTCCCTCCAAGCGTGAAATATTCGTTGGCAGCGGTGAATTCGTACACCGTGCCATCCGTGATCGTCAGCAAGAAGATGCTGCTGGTGGCGCCTTGCCGATACTTCCACTGTTCGACGCTGACTTTGGTCGCGAGGGTGGGGTCGTTGATATCAGCATACAGCGGATGCATGGAGCCATCCGACAATTCGATGACGGGATTGTCGCCGACCGTGGGATTCTGGCTCCCGCTCCCAAAGGGATTGCGCACGCGGCCAAAGTGAAACGACCAGCCCAGGCCCGCGATGCTGCGCTCATTGTAGGCCGCCACGCCGGGATTCGAGGTATCTCGTCGGCCCCAAATCCGGCTGTTGTAGACGCGCTGCACCTTCAGATCCATTCCACCGTTACCCGGTAAAACGAGATCGGTCTGCACCAGACTCAGATTTCCGGTGAACGGGGCGACGCTCTCTTGCACCTGCTGAAATACCGCCTGTGTAGAATCGGCCAAGAGCTGGCTCACATCCGTCGCGCCATACTGCCCCTTTTGGACATAGAATGGATCGTCCTTCCCATCGCCCGCTGACTGGGCCCATAGAGATGGCGCTACTCCTAAGAGCAGACTGAGCATGATCCCAATGTAGCCCAACACAGCCAAGAACTTGCGGCCACGTTTCCCCAGAGCCACTGCCATTCCTACGTGCTGACTCATCCTCGACCTCGTCTTTCCAATCATGCTGATAAATGGTACCAACCAGGCGCCATACTCGTTTCAATCCAACCAGACTTAAAACTATCCCGACCACCGTTCAATCTTCTGCAACTCATCCCATCGACATAGGATTCTATCCAGTCCGTGCGTGCCTGTTCCCATGCCAACCCACCCAACGGATTTATCAGTGTTTATCGAGACTATACGATTGACCAAGCTTTCTCGGCGACCACCTTATATGTCATCTGATTTCATCTTGCTGATAAGGGTGCCAACCTCTTTCAGCAACGCGGCAACCTGTGAACGATCAGCACCCATGCGGGTACTAAACTCAAAGACATCAATCCCATTACACACCTCATTCAGGGCGGCATTTATAATCATAAGGTCATCTCTACTCAGGCTAACTTGTACATGCTCGCCAGCTGTTTTAACGATCTTCATCTGAACTACCTCAAATTATTAAAATATTCTCGACCTTCTCGAGGTTGGAATGCCGTGCCTCCATCAGGTGTTTTTGGATTACGGATCACAACGGTATTGGTAACATCATCATAATAAGCCGTACGACCACCGCTCAATTCTCGCTTAGCGGTTGGATTGTTCACCACATTTTCAATATGTTTAGCGAACTGCTCACGGGTTCGAATTTCCAAACCACTAAATTCACCTCTTTCAAGGATATGTTTTTCAAACGCATGACCTCCGGCAATTTCTTTTCCTGTGAATTGTCCTTGAAGCTTGGCAGCGGTTGCTATATTACTCGCGCCATCAGTACGATTCACCGCCCCGCCTACATCCACAGCTTTCTCCAGCCCACTGGCCCCATGCACGATCATGCCGGCACCAGCCGGCAGGAATGGCGCGGCGACGGCGAAGGTGTCGTATGCCAGCGCAAGCCCATTGAGCAGAGAGGGATCGGAGTTATACGACTGCAGGCTCAAACCAAAAGAAATGAGATCAAAAGCGGTTTCGAGATAGCGTCCGGTAGGATCTACATGTCGGTAAGGATTGTTTCCGGCGTAGCTGTAGAGACTGAGTCGTTGCGGATACTGGATCGCTGAGGCTGGTTGCCCTCTCAAGAGCGCCGGATCGACGCCGAGGAATCGGCCCATCTTTCCGTCGTAGTAGCGCGCGCCGAGGAGATGGAGGCTGGTTTCGGGATCGACGGTCTTCGCAAGGAACTGCTGGTGGTTCGGGACATTTTCCACCAGCTCCGCGAGTTCGCCGAACGGCTCGTAGTCCGCCTTCCACACAACCGTGCCCGTGCTGTTCGTAATCGCCACCGGCGATCCCGTCGCATCGTTGTGATAGTAAAACACCGCCTCACCAGCCCGTGCAGTGAACGGCGCTAGCAGCAGGCAGAGACACAGCAGCAAATGGCTCCACCAGCCGAACTTCAACCGATTCAAATGCATCGACGCCCCTTCAATCACTCAGCACCTCAGTCACACCACCCTGGCCATCACACGAATCGTCCTTCCCATCCCCCGCTGATAGGGCCCAGATGCTGCCCGTACTCCAGCTACTCAGCAGACAGAACATCATGCCCACCATCGCCATCAGCGTATTTCTTCGCATAACGCCTTCCCGGAAGAGCTATCATCGCCTCGGGCTAAGATTGCGCAAATCGAAGGAACTCCCCCACCATTGTTACGATCTCACAACACAGTGACCGTCACGTTTTCTCCGTGGACCCTGTAGGCATGTATAAATGTTTTGTTCGGGGAGTAATTACGCCATTCGATGATTACATACAGCTCGTTCTGGCCGTGCTCAAGAGTCAAAACCTCTCCATCCTCTGCTGCCATGAGATTGGAGCCTACAGCATCAGTTTCAATGAGACGGACACCAGACACCTCCAGAACAGCTGCATAGCGATCATCGTCGTCATCACCATAGATTCCCGATAATTCAAGTCGCACGCAATCATCTGGTCGAAAGAACTTATCAACGCTGGCCTCATGAAAGGAATAGGATTCGGGCAGTTGCATGGCTAATCTCCCGGGAACAAATGTGATGCCCTGCAGCCATCACGGCATGGATTTCCATCTTTATCGAGATACTTATCCTGCTTCCCTGTTGTGTTGGAGTTTTCGCGATGGTATTGATCGCGCGCTTTCATGCCTTTTTCGCTTGGATCACCTTTATCAAATCGTAATTTATCTCCAGTCTCTGGATTCTCAAACGACCGATGACCTTTTTCCGCCGCATTTGGGTGACTGACTTCCCTATACCCCTGGTTAAGGAGATCGTCAGGATTTTTTGGCAAGACAGCCCTTGTAGCATCGCCAGCTGTATCAAGCCCCTTTACAGCGTCTAGTGCATGGTCAGCCGCTCGCCCTACTTTGAGCGCTTCCCCAGTTCCTGCTATCGGGCTCACCACGCCAGCGAGACTGAGCCCCACATCAATGGCGGCTGCTCCAACTCCATCACCGGTATAGACCGCCACACCGAACCTGGCCACATCCACGGCGAGGAAGATCAGGTCGATCGGAGTATTGCCCGTGGGATCGCTAAAGCGATACGGATTGTTGATCGAATACGAATAGGGATTGAGAAACTGCGAGCGGCCAAGCTGAGAGGCCTGTCGCCCTTGAAGCAGCGCCGGATCGACGCTGAGGAATCGCCCCATCTTTCCGTCGTAGTAGCGGGCACCGAGGAGATGGAGGCTGGTTTCGGGATCGACCGTCTTCGCGAGAAACTGCTGAGGGTTCGGGACATTTTCCACCAGCCCCGCGAGCTCACCGAACGGCTCGTAGTCCGCCTTCCACACAACCGTGCCAGCGCTGTTCGTGATCGCCACCGGCGAGCCCGTCGCATCGTTGTGATAGTAAAACACCGCCTCGCCCGCCCGTGCAGTGAACGGCGCCAGTACCAGGCAGAGACATAGCAGCAAATGGCTCCACCAGCCGAGCTTCAACCGATTCAAATGCATTGATTGCTTCCGCATACCAGCGTCAGAAAAAAGACGGGGGCCTGCTTGCCACATGGAGGCTTGTCTCATCTACCCAGCCACGGAATCCGCTGCTCGCTCAATGGCTGCGAGAGTCTTGGTGCGAGTCTCAGTATTGAATTCATGTCCGTCGAAGCGAAGAAAAGTCCCTTGCGAATGGTCTCCGCCGTGGCATTCGGATCGTGCTCCCGCAAGGAAGCTTCAATGAACGCGCGGAAGGTATCGCGCATATCGCATCCCATAATAAACCGCTCTTCTCCGGTCCACTGCATCAGCATGGCTCGATACCGGATGCCCGTATCAGATGATGTATCTGTCACGGCTGCACCTCCACTGTTCCTCAAATCAAGACATGAACCCATCTGTTTCATTCATGGAATTACCCAGCCTGGCGGAAACACCTTATTCATATCCCTGGCCTAAAAGGCTCAGACGGCTTGGGAAGCGGCCTTTTCCAGCAGTTCGTGAATGAGAGTCTGATACGGTTTCTTTTGCTTGGCCGCCATCTTCCTGAGCTGGTCTAATAACCGTGGCGAAAGACGAATGGCGATCAGCTGCTTCGCCATGCCGCTCGAAGGCCGGCCGACTCGCCGCATGCGCCGCAACTCGCCATCCGTGGCTTCGGGAATGTCGGAAAAGTCAATTTGCGAGTCGGGTATATGCTTGACGCTCTTTACGACTCGTCTGCCTTGCGCTGATGATTCGGACCGTTTCTTTTTCATGTGCCCGCCTCCTGATCGTATACGCCACAAAGAGAATTCGTCCTGCCACCGACCGCCCTATCCGCTGACGACGGTATTCATGGGATGAATGAGCCGGATCATCTCCGTCTAACGCACGGGAATCGCCAAAAACCGTGGTCGCTTCCTCGAACGGAACGCCATGCTTCTCAAAGTTCGAGATCGCCTTTGCAATATCCCAGGCAAATATTTTTCGTATATACGCCGATCAATCTCTGGACGCAAGCCGCCTTCAATTCACTATACTAGCGGGTCCTCCCCCGCACCCCTTTCATCCCCAAACATTCCTCCGCTATAATCGCCGTTCTTGAACAGGAGCACCTATGGGAACCGCTAACAAAGAATACCAAGCGCAACTTCGCCAACTCGCTGAGCTCATGCTCGCCGTCTCCGGCGAATCGGTCACGATGATGAAGCGCAACGCCCCGGAGCAGGCGCTGAAGCTGAAGCGGCAAGATGAGTGGGGCATCTATCTCGAATTCTTGAAAATCATGTTCAACCTAACCGACCGGCTGACAGCACTGCACATCCCGATCAAAGATCAGATGGAATTCATGAACGGCCTGGAAGATGCTGTAACGACCCAACTCAAGGCCGTGCTGGAACCGGCATTTGGCAACAATGCCGATCAGATGGAAATCGTCCTGACGGTCGGCAATGCCGTGGCGGAAAGCCGCGACCTCTACGAGAAATACAAATTCCTCATCACCGAAGATTCAAAAGCGAAGAACGAACTGTTTCAATCCTTTTCCGGACGTGTCGCCGAGGCGCTCGGCGCGCCGCAGAACGGCCAGGTGATTGCCGCCGCAACCCTCTGCGCCAGCGCCATCATCCCAGCCGTCAGCGCCGTGCTCAAGGGCGAGGCGCCCCCCTCCGCCGCACCCTCGACACCCGGCCAGCAACCCATACTGGTCTCCAGCGACGAACCGGCCAAGAAAGGTCCGACGGGACAGGACATTAAACTTGTGAGCCTCATGTCCAACGTGAATGGCGAAGAAGTCGAAACGCGCTGGGGCCTCCATCCGCGTTTTCGCGGAGATCTCACGCCCACTGAGTTGCAGCAACTCACCAAACACTTAAACCGAGTTGCAAAAATCCTTGGCGAACGCTACGCCGCCGTGGCATTCTCTGAGGAATGGAGCTCGTGGCACAAGACCGGACACGCCTGACCGCCGTTCGACCGGCCCGCCGGTCATCGGCCGATCGCCTCTAGCCGCTACAACACGCCTCACACAAAGGAGCCAGTGTGGATACTGTCGAGAATACGAATGCTATTCCCAAACACCTCCCGCAAAGCTTAGCCCGGCTAGCCGAGCTCTCACAAAACATTTGGTGGAGCTGGACGCTGGAGGCCAGGCAGCTATTCGAACAGATCGATCCGACCCTCTGGTACTTCACCCATCACAACCCGGTTCGTCTGCTCCAGGAGGTGAAACCAGAACGGTTCCAGCACCTCATACACGATCCAATGTTTGTCCGGCACTACTCGGCGGTGATGAAGAGCTTCGACGAATACCGCCTGGGCAACGGCACATGGTACGGCAAGAAGTACGGCCAGCCGAAGAGCCCCTCCATCGCCTACTTCTCAGCAGAGTTCGGCCTGCATAATTCCATCCCTATCTATAGCGGAGGTCTCGGCATCCTCGCGGGCGACCATTGTAAAGAAGCCAGCGACCTGGGCCTGCCGTTCGTGGGCATCGGCTTCATGTATCCGCAGGGCTACTTTCGTCAACGGATCACGCCGGAAGGCTGGCAGGAAGCCGCCTATTCGCCGTTCAACCGCGAAGAATCCCCGATCCGCCCGGCTCTCACCCCGTCGGGCGCACCTTGCAAAATCACGGTGGCGATGGGCCATCGCACGGTGGCCGCGCAAGTTTGGCGCGTCGACGTCGGACGCATCGTGCTCTATTTGATCGATACCGATGTCCCGGAAAATACCCCTGAAAATCGAGCGCTCTCGGCACGCCTCTACGGCGGCGACCAAGAGATTCGCCTCTGCCAGGAAATCCTCCTCGGCATCGGCGGCGTGCGGATGCTGCGGGAACTCGGGATCAATCCGACCGTCTTCCATGCCAATGAGGGACACTCGGCGTTTCTCACGCTGGAACGCATTCGTGAATTCGTCCAAAAGGGATCGACCCTCGCCGAGGCCAGTGAACTGGTCCGCCAAAGCACCGTCTTTACGACCCATACCCCGGTCCCGGCCGGCCACGATGTTTTCCCGCACTACCTCATGGACCGCTACTTCGCTGGCTATTGGGAGCAACTTGGATTGAGCCGCGAGGAATTCCTCCGGCTGGGTGAAACACCGGAATCGCGCGGGCAGGGTTTCAATATGACGGCGCTCGCGATGAACCAGGCCGCGCACGTGAACGGCGTCAGCATCGAACATGGCCGCGTCTCGCGCGAGATGTGGCAGCACCATTGGCCCGGTCTCACGATGGATCTGATCCCGATCAAGAGTGTGACGAACGGCATTCATGCTCCAACATGGATTGGCCCGGAGATGAACCAGCTCTACGGCAAATTCCTCGGTCCGGACTGGGCCGATCGCTGCGACGAGCAGGCCATGTGGCAGCGCGTCAGCGATATTCCCGACAACCAACTTTGGGCCGTGCGGCAACTGATGAAGCGGAAACTCATGGGTTTCATCCGCGAACGCGCCAGAACCGGCTGGATCAACGGCCACCTGCAATCCTCGCAAGTCATCGCCCGCGGAACCTTGCTCGATCCCGAAGCCTTGACGCTGGGGTTCGCCCGCCGTTTCGCCACGTACAAACGAGCCACCTTGCTCTTCCGCGACCTCGAACGGCTGAAGCGGTTGTTGCAAAATCATTGGCGGCCCGTGCAACTCGTGTTCGCCGGCAAAGCCCATCCGGCCGATGAGCCGGGACGCTACTTCATCCATGAAGTGGTGAATTTCTGCAACGACCATAAACTCGGCGGCCACGTCGCGTTTCTCGAAGACTACGACATGCACATGGCCAAGTTTCTCGTGCAGGGCGTGGATATCTGGCTCAACACACCGCGCTTCCCGCTTGAAGCCAGCGGCACGAGCGGCATGAAGGCCGCGCTGAATGGCGTCATCAATTGCAGCGTGCTCGACGGCTGGTGGAAAGAAGGCTACAACGGCGCAAACGGCTGGGGGATCGAACCGCTGCCGCCGTCGGCCGACCAACAGGAGCAGGATGCCCATGACTCGGAAGAGCTCTACCGCCTGCTTGAAGAAGAAGTCGTCCCCCTTTACTATCAGCGCGACCTCGACGGCACGCCGCGAGGCTGGCTCCAAATGGTGAAGGAATGTATCCGGACGGTCGCCCCGCAGTTTTGCACGAAGCGCATGGTGAAGGACTACGTCGAGACGATGTACAGCGGAGCCTCTGCCCGCACGCCATCGTCGTGGTAAACCCCGCCGCTGAGGGACGCCTCGTGCGCGCGCAACGGAGTGCCAGGGCTGCGGCATTCTGTTGCGCCATGATGGTCGGCCTCTCTTTCTTTCTTACCGCGCCACTCGAATCTCTAGCGGCCACCACCTCGGCATCCGTCCAAGACAAGGACCTCTCCGCACTCTTCAAGGCAGGCGACTACCCAGCCATCGTGCAACGGTTTCAAGCTCTCCCCAAAGACGCCACGCCGTCAAAAGAGATGCTCCGCCTGGCGTTCCAGAGCTTCGTAAAACTCGGACGCGGGGAAGAAGCCTTGCCGTTATATCCTCGTATTCAATCGGAGGGCCAGCCGGACGATCTGGCCTTGCTCAACCCTCTGGCGCTCAGCCTCGTGACTAGCCGCGTGCGCGATCAGAAAGAGCATGTGCGGATCGCAGCCTACACGGTCCTGGCCGAGTTGGGCATCCCAGAAACCGGCCCGCTGCTGGAAGACGGCCTGCTGAATAGCTCAGTGTTGGTGCGGGCGCGCGCCGCGGAAGCGATCGGACGCGCCGGGCTCGCCGCCAAGTCGGGCGCGCTCAAGCGGGCGATTCACGACGAAGCGCCGAGTGTCCGTATCGCCGCCATGAATGCGCTGGGCGATGCCCATGTCGTAGAGATGAAGCCGCGGCTGATCCAAGTCGGCCGGACTGAAGATGGACCCGAAGCCATCTTTGCGTATGCCGCTCTTTTCAAAATGGGCCAGACCGACATGCTGGCTGACATCACAAACGCCGCCACCCTGCCCGATGCCGAAATCCGCATGGCCGCGATCGGCGTGCTGGGACGGCTGAAACGGCCGGCCAGCCTCGCCGTGCTCAGTCAAGCCGTGTATGATCCCAACCCATCCGTGCGGGCCTTTGCCGCCGGCGCGCTGGGCGAGTTCGGATCTCCCGGAGGAGTCGCCCCACTGACTCATGCGCTGGGCGATGAAATGGCGATGGTACGCGGCATCGCAGCAGGCAGTCTCGGCCGATTGGGACTGAAAGAAAATCGTCCCTTGCTCCAAACCCTTACCAGAGACCCCAGCTTGCAAGTGCGCGCCAGTGCCGCGGAAAGCCTGTTGCGCCTGGGCGACTCATCGGTCTTGCTCATGGCCGCCGATCTGGCCAGGAATCCGGACCCGTCTATTCGCGGCAGCGCGGCCCAGGCATTGAGCGCAACCTCCGACAAGGAAGCGCTGTCGCTGCTGCAGGCCTTGCTTCAAGATCAGCAGCCGCTGCCGCGCCTCATGGCCGCGAAGGCCTTAGGAAAGGTGACAGGCCCCGTCATCCCCATTCTGCTGAAAGGCTTGCAGGACTCCGATGAAGCGGTGCGCATTGCCGCAGCCGGCAGCCTCTTGCAACAGACCGCGCGCGCCGCGCGCCCCGCGCGTCGGCCATAGAGAACCGGAGACCCATGCTCAAATTTCTTGGAATCTTGCTCCTGATCGCCGCCGCATTCGGAGCAGGTTACTTTGTCGGCCAGCGCCCAGTCGGCACCCTCCAACACACCGTGACCGACTTGCAGGAATCGATCACGAAGCTGTCGCGCAATGTCTTGGATACCACACAGGGCATCGAGCGGGATTTGCGGCGTCGCCAGGGGCTTGTGGATGCGAAATCGCGGGTCGTGCAAGCGAAGGCTAATCTATTCGAGCGCAATTTTGGGGACGCCGCGAAAGAATTGGGGGAAGCGGTCACGGTGTTGGAAGTCGCAGCGAAGGGGGTAAAGGCCGATCCTACACTCGACGCGGTTCGTGAGCTGGCCAGCGCGTTGCGCGAAGTGCGCTTAGAAGTGGCGATGGGGAAACCGATGCCGATGAAACGGCTCGACGAAATTCAGTTGAGGCTCGACAAAGAACTCAGCCGGTAGCCTACGCATTCGCCGGTTGGGAGACCGGCGTCTTCTTCCACTTAGCCAGAATCCGCTCGACTCGCATCTTCACCACCATATCGGAATCCTTGAGCAAGGGCTTGATCGCCTCGCGCCCCCGGTCATCGCCGATCGACTCCAATGCGGCCGCCGCAATCAATCTGGTAAACCAGTCTTTATCCTGCAACATGGCGATAAGTGGATCGATCGACTCGCTGTGCTTGATCCGGCCCAAGCCCAACACGGCGCTCTGACGAACGCTCTCTTCTTTATCTCTCAGCGCGGCGATAAACTTCGGCACCGCCGGCTCGCCGAGTTCCACAAGCGCATTGATCGCGTCGTCTTTGAACTCGTCGTTCCGCAACTGCACCATCAAAGGATCCAGCACGCGCTCATCGCGAATCTTCCCGAGCGCCAAGATGGCGTACTTCCGCACATCCCAATCGCGAAGCAGCTTCAAGAGAATTTCGACGGCTGGAGAGCCAACCTGCCCGAGCGCTTCGATGGCCACTTCACGCACCTGCCAGTCGCCGTCGCGCAACGCGCGAGCCAGCGGCTCGACACACCGTTCGTCGGCCATCTCGCCGAGCGTAATGACGGCTTCGCGGCGCACCACCCAATCCGGATCGCTGAGCAGATCGATCTGGATCTCGATCTCGTCTTTGACTTTCTCTTCTTCAAGAGGGACAGTCTCGGCGGCTTCCGCAATCACTTCTTCCTGCGATGCCGCAGGAGTCAGCGCCAAATCTTCGGCCACCTTGTCGGCGAGCTCATCGCTGGCCGGAAGTGCGTCGGGCGTCTCAGCGGACGGGGATGCTTGACGGGGGTGTTCCATAGTTCAATCCTACAACGTTCGCTTGTGTATCTGAATGATACGGACTACTTCGCAGGCGTCGCGGCCTTCTTTCCTGCGGCATGTTTCTGTCTAAGCGCTAACGACCGTCGGCGGCGCTGTTCCCGCTTCAGCCGTTTCCGCAATGACCGCACCGCAGCTCCGCCGTCATCGGCTTTCTTAGCGATGAGCTTCTTCTTCAACTTGGTTTCTTCGGATTCTCCTGCCGTCTTCTTCGCCATGCCGTCTGACTCCCCTTCATCAAATCGATAATGGGCGTGACCCGCCCTTGAATTTTGACGGCTCAGTGTAGAGGAGACCTTCCAGTACTGTCAACCGCGCCGGCTTCCGCCGTTATGCCGTTATGCGATAACCAGCACGACGTTTTCGGTATGGGCCGTATGATCGACGGCTAAGAAAGACGGCACGCGGCGAATACGCCGCTGTATCAGCACATCGGTCGGCAGAATGCGAGGCCGATGCGCCGACGAGGAAATTGGCAATTCTACTGTAGACACGGGAGGAACTCGGATGGCCAATGGATCGAGGTAATGCACACTGAGGAGCGCGGATTGCGCCGACGGGGCCTCTTCTTCAGCCAGGACAAAGTCCGGACGACGGTCACCGACAACTTCCAATTGAATGATAGACAATCCGTTCTGAACCATCCCCAGCTTCACCGCTGCAGCCTGGGAGAGATCGAGGATTCGGCCATTCACATAGGGGCCGCGGTCATTAATCCGCACCCGCACATGTTTGCCGTTCGTGAGATTCACCACCCGCACCATGCTGCCGAGCGGAAGGGTCCGGTGCGCGGCGGTCAAGGCCTGCATATCGAACAACTCTCCGTTGGCAGCCTGCTTGCCATGAAACCGTTCACCATACCAGGAGGCAATGCCACGGTCCTTAATCCCGACATCCAGCCCCGTTTCTCCCTTCGGCACCCATGAGCAAGCCCCGAACGATACACAGAGGATGGCCAAAAGAACCCCGGAAAGGCCGGTGCGCGGATGGGTGTTGCAGCTTTGATGTGTCATCTTTCGTTCGATCCTCCACTTGCAGGCTAGGACGTTTGGCTCACAGGTGTCAGCCTACGGGAGGTTGCCGACCTCAACAATACCGACTGCGTACCCCTCCCCCCTACGTCGGTATGAGGGAAATCTCCGGCATATTCACAATCGGGTAGTACAAGAACGAACACATCGGCATGTCTTCAAGGAAACGCGGTGAAGCTATATATAGGGAGCAGGGGAAGAGAGTCAACCGGCAACCGGAGATCGCACTGACAACGTACTCGCAAAAAACCTGGGAAGCCGGCCTGGGGGCCGACTTCCCGAAGCAGATCGCTGTTAGCGGAAACGCAGGGCCGCTCCATCGAATTTGGTCGAACTCATGAATTTTTCAAAGTTCCGTTCCAGGACTTCGCTCAGCAGCTCCTCTCCATCTTCCGGGGCATACCAGAACACGGTGTAGTTCCCTGTGTGGCTATTGGTGCTGGTAATCGAACTTCCATCCACTTGATTAGATGCCTGAACCGTCATTTTACTCTTCGCGGTAATGTCCGTAGAGCCGATCATGCCATGCGTGTCTGTCGACAACTCGAGAATCTTTCCCGAGATCACCACATCCGCTCCACCGGTCTGACTGGCCGACGACACATACTGCGCCCGCCATCCCTTGCGGATCAGATAATCGGCAAACGCTTTGGCCGTGGCTTCTCCAACGGTCCCACTCTTGACGGTCAAAGTCTGATCGGCCCCCACGCGCGTGCGGCGAATCCCCAACTTCATCCGGTCGGACCGGTCGTCCTGAAAAGGAATCACCACCACTTTGACCGAGCTGACGGGAGCCACTGCGGCCGGCGTTGTCACAGGCGCAAGCCCTACATTCATCGGCACCTCTTCACTCTTCCCAGCGCATCCGCCTAACCACACCAGGCTCCCCAAAAGAATTGCGCCCCAAGCCATCTGTTTCACACCAAACCTCCTCTGCCAGAAAAGTGAAATGCCAATATTCGAGCCGATGACAAATCGTATTCGAATGCGCGGGGAAAAACTCTAGCAGGTCACTCTCCAACTGTAAAGATTGCATCTGCCGAAATCGCATATTCGAGGGCCATCCGGCCCGTATTGACTGATCCCGGCGGACTCAGTAAGATCCTCACGCGATAATGATGTGCTCGCTCAGTGCGAATGTACGGCGAACTCCTTCACAGTTGATTACCCCGATACCATAGCCATGATTGACGTTCAGAACATTACCAAACGGTATGGAAATCTCACGGCCATCGACCGAGTCACCTTTTCCGTGGCCAAAGGCGAGGTCTTAGCCTTTCTCGGCCCGAACGGCGCCGGGAAGACCACCACCATGCGCATCCTCACCTGCTTTATGCCGGCGACCGAAGGCACGGCCAAAGTGGCGGGATACGATTGTGCCGATCAACCCCTCGACGTGAAGCGCCGCATCGGCTATCTCCCAGAAACGCCGCCGGTCTATCAAGAGTTCACCGTCTCGGAATATCTGACCTTCGTGGGCCGGATGCGCGGCATGGTCGGCAAAAATCTCACGACGGCCATCGATCAATCCATTGAAAAACTCGCCCTGGGGACTGTCCGCCATCGCTTGATCGGCAACCTCTCGCGAGGCTACCGCCAACGCGTCGGGCTGGCTCAAGCCGTCCTCCACGATCCGCCTGTCTTGATCCTCGATGAACCAACCGTGGGATTGGACCCGAAACAGATCATCGAGATTCGCGACTTGATTAAGAGCTTGGCCGGATCGCATTCCGTGATTCTCAGCACACACATACTCCCCGAAGCCACCGCAGTCTGCCAGCGGGTGGTCATCATCAGCGGCGGACGCATTGTGGCCGAAGACACGCCCGATCAGCTCTCGGCTCGGCTCAGGCATTCGGAAAAAATTTCCGTCACAATTCAGCATCCATCGGACAACAGCCTGGCCGCACTCCGAACTATCCCAGGTATTCTGAATGTCTTTCAAGGCCAGTCCGCCGGCACGTTCCTTCTCGAATGCGCGCTCGGCCAGGACAAACGCGATGAAGTCGCCCGGTTCGTCATCGCCAATCAGTGGGGCCTCCTCGAATTACGAACGATCTCCATGACGCTCGAAGACGTGTTCTTACAACTCACCCGCCATGAAGAAGGCCTGACGCCCCAAGGCGACAGCGTGAGCGAACTCACCGAGGCTACACAGGAAGCCGCCTCATGACGCCGGTGCAGGCCATCATCGCCAAAGAGCTGCGCGGCTACTTCGTCTCCCCGGTCGTCTACGTGGTCGGCGCCATCTTTCTGCTAATCTTCGGATTCTTGTCCTATCTGTATGTCGTCTATGCCGGGTACCAGGCCATTCAGATCATGCAGATGCAGGGCGGCCAGGCTCAGTTGAACTTAAATGATCTGGTCTTCAGGAATCTCTTCGCCAGCATGCGGTTTGTGCTCCTCATTATTCTGCCCATTCTGACGATGCGGCTCTTTGCGGAAGAGCGCAAACTCCGGACATTTGAATTTTTGATGACCTCGCCGATCGGCATCAATGAGATCGTGGCGGGCAAGTTCGTCAGCGTATTTCTCGTATTTCTGAGCCTCCTCGGCCTGACCGGCCTCGTGCCGACGGTCCTGATGCTCTTCAGCGACTTCGACTGGAACCCGATTTGGACCGGCTATCTCGGCATGACGCTGCTCGGCGCGCTCTTTATTTCAGTCGGCCTGCTCGCGTCAGCCATTACAGAAAACCAGATTGTCGCGGCATTTCTCAGTTTCGGCATCCTGCTGCTCATCTGGTTGGTCTCGGGACTGGGCGCGCTGTTGGGAGACACCACGCTGGGGCAAATCATTTCGTATGTCTCCTTCATGGACCACTACGACCGCCTCGTCCGTGGAATGATCGACACCAAAGACTTGGTGTACTTCATCAGCGGCCTCGCCTTTATGCTCTTTCTCACCCACCGCGCCGTAGAATCGACCAGGTGGAAATGAGCCTGAAAGCCCTCCCGCTCGGCATCATTGGAACCGTGCTGGCCGTCGCCGGCCTCATCGCCTATAGCCTCAGCCCCGACCTGCTCTGGGCCGTGACCATCGCGGAAGGATTGGCGCTCCTGTGTCTGATCCTCTTTTTCATTCTGCACTTCGACGCCGTCAAAGCGTTTTCCAGCCGCCGCTCGACCCACATGGGGGCGAACAGCCTGCTCATGATCCTGTTGGTCGCGGCTATTCTCGTGATCGTCAACTTCCTGGCCTCGCGCCACTCAATCCGGTGGGACCTTTCAGAGAATCAGAATTTCACCCTGGCGCCGCAAACCTATCGCGTCCTCCGCAGCCTTCCGCAAGATGTGAAAATTACCGTCTTCACGCGCGAAAAGGATCCGGGCTATACCGGTTACAAAGAACGGCTGGAGAGTTACCGCCAAGCCTCGAATAAGCTCAGCGTCGAATTCGTCGATCCGGAGCGGCAACCGAAGATCGCGCAGAACTACGGCATCTTCCGAACCGACACGGCCATCTTCGAAAGCAATGGGCAAACGATTCGTGTGACCAATCCGTCGGAGGTCGAGCTGACCGGCGCGCTACTCCGCATTTCCAAATCCGCCAAGAAGCGCATCGTCTTTCTGGATGGCCACAGCGAACGCAGCCTGGAAGATAAAGAACGCAACGGCCTCTCTCTCGCTAAAGAGGCGCTGAGCAAACAAGGCTACGACATCGGCACCCTGTCGCTGCTGAAAGAGGCGGCCGTACCGGACGATACCGCCGTGCTCGTGCTGGCCGGACCGCGGAATCAAGTCACACCGGAAGAACAGAGCCGCATTCAAACCTACGTAGATAAGGGCGGACACCTGCTCGCGCTGATCGACCCGGATACCAAAACCGAACTGGACCCACTGCTCGCCCATTACGGCCTTGGGCTGGGATCGGGAGTGCTAGTCGATCTCCAAGACCGGCTGGCTCAAGGAGACCTGACGTCATTATTGGTCCGCACCTTCACGGAACATGAAATTACCCAGGACCTGACAGCGGCGGTGCTCTTCCCGCTCGCGCGTCATCTGACATTCGATGAGCAGGCTGGAAAAGACTGGGACTACGTGCCGCTGGCCCGCACCTCACCGAACAGTTGGGCCGAGACCAACATGCAAGGGCGCGTGGTCAGCCTCAATGAACAAGAAGATGTGAAGGGGCCCTTGCCGCTCGCCGCCGCCCTGTCGCCAAAGAAGGCTCCAGAGGAAGGGAAGCCCAGGCCGGCTATCGTGGTCGTGGGCAATTCAACGTTCGCCACCAATGCGTTTTTCAATTTTCCCGGCAACACCGATTTCTTCTTGCACACCACCGGCTGGCTGGCCGAAGAGCGGGACTTGATCTCCATCGTGCCCAAAGAACCGGCGCTCCGCCCGTTCATCCCGAATCCCACGCAAGAACGGGCGCTGCTCTACATTCAAGTGCTCTTCCTCCCCATCGCGACCATCCTGACCGGTGTGATGGTGTGGAGAAAACGCCGCCGTCTGTAACTCTATGCGCTACTGGCCGACACTATTGCTGCTGCTAGTCTTGGCGGGATTGGGAGGCTACCTCTATTTCGTCGAACTGCCGGCGAAGCAGACGGAAGAAACACAGGCCGTCGCGCAACAAAACCTCCTGCCCTTTCCTGAAACAGACATCACCGGCCTAACGGTTTCCACAGAGCAAGGCTCAGTGGAGATGAAGCGGCAGCAAAAGGGCTGGGCAATCACCGCGCCACTCCAGACCGACGCCGATACGCGGGAAGTGCAGTCCATGATTCGGGCGCTCGTGACCGGGAAGGTGCTCCGCAGCGTTGAAGAGAACCCGAGCGCGCTAGCCCCGTTCGGACTCGAGCACCCAATTACGACTATTACCGTCACCGCGGGCGCACAGCAAGAAACCTTATCGATCGGCGACAACGGCCCCCTCTCCTCGACGCTGTACGTCCATCGCCATTCCTCCCACAGCGTCCTCCTGACCGACCTGACCACGAAAAGCTTCGTCAACAAAACCTTGCTGACGTTCCGCCGAAAGGACTTGTTGCAATTCGTGCAAGCCGAGCTCGACCGGGTGCGGCTCACCTACCCGACGACGGAAATCGTCCTCTACAACCTGTCGAAGGACAAGCCGAAGCCTAACTGGAAAATCCGCTACCCCATCGACGCCGAGGCGGATCAGACAGAAGTGCGTTCGCTCCTGTTTAAGTTGGAGGATTTGAAGGCGCTCGGCATCATCGATCCCGGCCCTGAACGGACCGCAATCGGCAAGACGCTGACCGCCCCGAAACTGAAAATTACCCTGCACACCCAAGACGGAGACCAGACGGTCAAACTGTATGAGCCCGACCCGGACAGCGGGGAAGCCTTTGCCGAAACCAAACCGGATGCGCCGCTCTACCGCATCAATCCGCTAGTCATCAAAGATCTGTCCCGTGAGCTGTTTACCCTCCAGGACAAGCGGCTGCTGGGAATCGACTATACCGACATCGCCATGCTCTCCGTGAAGACGCGAGATAAGCAGTACGTCTTAATCAATGACAACGGCCAGTGGGTTCTCGAGGATCAGCCGACCGAGAAGCTGAGCCAGGAAGCCGCCGATCTGCTTGTCAGCCGCGTGGCCAATCTCCCCGCCGAAGAGCGGGTCACCAAACAAGCGGCCGCCTTGGCTCCCTATGGGCTTGTGGCGCCGTCCGCGGAATTTGTCGCGACGGGGAGAGACGGAAAAATCGCCGGACGACTCACACTCGGCAGCCAGGCCGGCAACCTCATCTATGCCACCGGCGAGCGCCTCCAAGGCGTCTTCCAAGCCCGCCCCGATCTCCTCAATCAGATCCCAGCCAAGACAGAACTCCTGGCAAAATCCATCGACAAAAACACCTCCGGGCACTAGCCACACGCGATCAACCCACGCATTGCCGCGTCCAATCGAATCGTCACAGCGCGATAGCCCAACGCATTTCTACTGAAGCGGTTTCAACCGATGATCGCGTGGAGCGATCGCAGGCGGGAGGAGAACCTGCGTTAGGGAACTTCTCGATCGATCACAATGGTGACGCCGCTGGCCCCCGGTTTGAGCGGTTCACTTATGCCTTGGAGATCGCCGCTCTTCGGCATGGCCTCGCCGGACTTGGACAGACGCGCAACGATCACGACCGTGCCCATGCTGGACAGCTTTCTCGACGGCATTGGGCTGGTTGAATCGTCGAGCCGAAAGGTAAATGGCAGATCTTTCTTGCTCGCGCGGACAATCGACACCGGCATCGGCGGACCGTTTATATCCTTAGCGAATACGAAGAGCGTGTCGGTCGGCGATCCCTTGGCTGCCAGGCCGGGAGCAATCGTCACCTGCCCGGTGATCGCCAGAGCCGGTCCGGCCGGCGCAGCCGCCGGTGCCGAGGTTGAAGTCGATGACACGGCACCCTGCGCCGCCTGGCGCCCACCCGCAAGCTGGCGCGCTTCGGCGATGCCTGCCACAATTTCTTGGACCGCCTCAGGATCCGTATCGGGAGGCAGATTGATCCGCGCCTCGTCCCAATACGAGGCCGCGCGGTCGAACTCTTTGTGATTGTAGGCGACCGTTCCAGCCAGCATCAGCGCTTTGATGTTTCGAGGATTAGCGGCAAGGGCTTGCTGAATCAACTCCTCTGGCTTTCCATCCAACTTCCGCCCGTTAAGCGTCCCCAATGCATCGGCATAGTCCGCGAGCAACTGCGCATCGTTCGGGATCAACTGCATCGCCTTCTCGTAAACCTGCACCGCTTCCGGATGGCGCCCCAACTCGACATAGGCTCGGGCCAACAAGGCCCATCCCACACCGTCGGCAGGATTCTGTTCAAGCTTCACTCGCAATCGTTCGGTCAGCGCATTCATCTCATCGAGTGAGATCGGCTCACGGCCTCCGTTCCCTGCCTCAGCTGCCGCTGAGGAACCAGCAGAGGAGAGCGCTGAAGGACTGCCCAGCTTTGCATAGAGCCCCACGCTGACCGTGGGGATGACCACCGCGAGCGCCGCCGCCAAAACCTTGCTGTTTATCTGACTCCCGGATACAGCAGGGGGAAGCTCCGCGCTGCCGGTCTCTTCGAGCACCCGGCGCTCCAGCTCTCTCCGCGCAATGTGATATTGCTCATCCGTCAACACGCTGTTCCGGCGATCCTGTTCCAGTTCGACGAACTGCTGCCGGTACACCGATAAGCGTTTTTCTTCTTCTCCCGCAGCCACCGCAGGCATGCGGCGCAGCAAAGGCCAGAGTACGAACGCGAGGATCGCGGCCATCATACCGGAGGCGATGAGCCAAAATGTCACCGTCATGGATGCTTGGCTCCATCGGAGAACAATTGCTCCACACGTTCATGATCGGCTTCTGAGACAACCGCATCCGGAAGCGTCTTCTGTCTGCGCCGAAGAGCCAGAATCAACACCGTACCTCCGACAATGAGCAGAAGGAAGGGTCCGATCCAGAGCAATGTGGTCGCGGCGCGCAACGGCGGCCGATACAAAACGAAATCGCCATAGCGCTCGACCAGGAAGTCGATAATCTCTGGGTCGCTCATACCCTTGGCGATCATCTCGCGCACTTCCCGGCGCAGATCTTCGGCCAGCGGCGCATTGGAATCCGCCAGCGTTTGGTTTTGACAGACGAGACAGCGCAATTCGACCGCCAGCGCCTTGAGCCGGGCCTCGGCAATCGGATTCTCCGCCAGCGGCCGCGCCTCTTGCGCAGCCGCCAAACCGGAGATTGTCAGCGCAATGATCAACAACCACGTGCGAATCATTGGTTTTGCAACTCCCGCACAAGAGGAAGAATCGTGTTCTCCCACACAGCCTGATCCACCGGCCCGATTTGCTTATACCGAATCTTCCCGGCCTTATCGATCACGTAGGTCTCCGGCACTCCATAGACGCCATAATTGATGCCCACCCGGCCGGCCGCATCGACGGCGACCAATTGATAGGGGTTGCCCCACTGGCGCAGCCAGCCCAGCGCCTCGTCCCTCGTGTCCTTGTAATCCACACCATAAATCGGCGCTTCTCCTGACTTCGCCATCTGCATCAGCACCGGATGCTCGTCTTTGCAGCCACTGCACCAGGAGGCCCAAAAATTCAGCAGCCATACCTTCCCGGCCATCTCCTTCGGCGAAAACACGTGATCGGACTCATGCAGTTGAGGCAGCGAAAAATCTGGCGCCGCTTTGCCTACTAGCGGAGACGGCACTTCACGCGGATTCAACGTCAGTCCCACCGCGAGAAACCCCACCATCACCACAAAGATTGCCAGCGGAAGCAAGAAGCGCTTCATACGATGGGCGCTCCAGCCGATTGGACCGCCGGTTGGACCGCAGCAGCCTCGACGCCAGGCTCTCGACGCCAAGCCAGCCGATACCGGCGGTCAGTGATCGCCAGCACGCCACCCATCGCCATGAGCAAGCACCCACCCCAAATCCAGTCGATAAAGGGTTTGTGATAGAGCCGCACGCTCCAAGCGCCGGCCTCCAGCGGCTCTCCCAGCGACACGTACAAATCTCGAAACATTCCGGAATCGATGGCCGCCTCCGTCATCGTCTGGCGTTGCGCCAGATACCGGCGCTTTTCCGGATACATCGTCGTCACGTCGCGGCCGTCCTTCGTCACGCGAAACAGGCCGCGCGCCGCAATATAGTTCGGCCCCACAAAATCCTTCGCGCCCTCGAACTGAAACGCATAGCCGCCGATGGTAGCGGACTCGCCCACATTCATCCGCAGATCCTGTTCCGTCTCAAACCCCTTCACCATCGTCACCCCAACGATGAACACCGCGATCCCGCAATGCGCGAGAATCATGCCCCAATAAGAACGCGGCACCGATGCCAGCCGCGCCATCAGTCCCACGCCCTCAAGATGACCGATCCGTTCACGCACCGCGACCGCCGCTGTTGTCACAATCCACAAGGCCAGCAGGAGACCGAGGCTCAGCAACGGCGTCCACTTCCCCAACACCAACGGCAGCAGCAAGGCCGTCGCAACGCTGGTGCCAAAGGCCCAGCGCAATTGCAGGGCAAGACTCGGCAGACTCGCTTTCTTCCATTGGGCCAGCGGACCGATGCCCATTAAGAAAATCGCGGGCGTCATGAGCGGAACGAAGACCGTATCGAAATAGGGCGGCCCGACGGAAATCTTCCCGAGCCCCAGCGCATCCAGAAATAGCGGGTAGAGCGTTCCCAACAACACCGAGGCCATCGCGACGACCAACAGCACATTGTTGGCCAGCAACATCGCTTCCCGCGACACCATGTCGAACCCGCCGCCTAATCCAACACGCGGCGCGCGCCAGGCATACAGCAACAGCGATCCACCGATCACCACCGCCAGAAAAATCAAGATGAACAACCCGCGCTTCGGGTCCGTGGCAAACGCATGCACCGACGTCAACACACCGG
This sequence comes from Nitrospira sp., assembly GCA_022226955.1. NCBI lineage: Bacteria > Pseudomonadati > Nitrospirota > Nitrospiria > Nitrospirales > Nitrospiraceae > Nitrospira > Nitrospira sp. The sequence goes on along the minus strand of CP092079.1, from coordinate 3,417,218 downwards.
ACCGCACGAGGAAGGTGCCAAGCAGGCTGAGCGAGAAGGCGAGGATCGCCAGCAGCACCGTCCAGACTTTGAATCCGCCTCGTTTATCCGTCACCGCCAGCGAATGGATGAGCGCAGTCCCAGCCAGCCAGGGCATGAAGGAGGCGTTTTCAACCGGATCCCAGAACCACCAGCCTCCCCAACCCAGCTCGTAATAGGCCCACCCGCTGCCCAAGGCGATGCCGACCGTGAGAAAGCACCAGGCCACCGTCGTCCAGGGACGGGACCAGCGGGCCCAGGCCGCATCCAAGTTGCCGCCCAAGAGCGCCGCGATCGCAAAGGCAAACGCGACGGAAAAGCCCACGTACCCCATATAGAGCATGGGCGGATGCAGGACCATGCCGGGATCTTGAAGCAGCGGATTCAGATCGCGACCGTCGGGCGCAGCGGGAATCAACCGCTCGAACGGATTCGACACCGTCAGCATGAATAGAAGAAATCCAAGACTGACCAGCCCCATTACCCCGAGAATGCGCGCGCGCATCGCTTCCGGAAGATGTTTCGAGAACAGGGTCACCGCCATCATCCAGAGCGTCAAAATGAACGTCCACAACAAGAGCGAGCCTTCATGCGCGCCCCAAATAGCCGCGAGACGATAATGGAGCGGCAGCTTTGAGTTGGCGTTCGCGGCGACATAGAGCACGGAGAAATCTTTCTGAGCAAAGGCATAGCCCAGACAGCAGAACGCGATGAGCACCAAGAGAAACTGCCCGCGCGCCGCAGGTTTGGCGACCGCCATCAGCGACGCGTTGCCGGAGACCGCCCCGTAAATCGGAAGGGTGCCCTGCACGGCGGCGACGCAAAGCGCCAGGATCAATGCAAACTGGCCGATTTCAGGAATCATGCAGGTCTATCCTCGTTCTATCTTATGGAGTGACCACCAGCGTATCGCTGCTCTGCTTCCCAGCAGCCTTCGCCTTGGCCATCGCCTCAGCGGCCTCCGGCGGCATATAGTTCTCGTCGTGCTTAGCCAGCACTTCACTCGCCACGAAGGTGCCCTCGGATGAGAGCTTCCCCTGCGCAACCGCACCCTTCCCTTCCTTAAACAGATCCGGAAGAATACCCTTATAGATGACGGGGACTCGTTTCACCGTGTCGCTCATCACAAAATGAACCGTCAAGCCGTCCGTCTCGCGCGTCAGCGTCCCAGCTTCGACCATGCCGCCGATGCGAAAGCTTTGGCCTTTCGGCACCTCGCCGTTCGCCACCTGGGTGGGCGTAAAGAAAAACACGAGATTGCTGTTGAAGGCATTCAGCACTAAGGCCGCTGCAATTCCCAGCGCCGCCAAGCCGAGTCCAATCATGGAAAATCGTTTTTGCCGCGGCGTCATGATGCCACACCCACGGCCGCGTCCGGTCGATTCAGTGCGGCGCGGACCGCCGCATGCCGGCGGCGGAGCAGCAGCACTTCCCAGATCATGCCGAGCGCCGTCACCCCGAACGACGGCCAGACATAGGCCCCATAGCCGCCCATCGCAAGAAACTCATTGAGACTGCCCCACTGCATCAGGCACCCCTCTCTATCTGCGTCCAGGACGCCTGCCGTTCGCGTTCGAGAATGATGCACCGCACACGCATCAATGTGACCGCCGCGCTATACATCCAAAAACCCAGCGCCATGATCCCCATGGCCGACAGCATCGTCGCCGCCATCTTCGGCGCAGCGGTCATACTAATCGAGGCGCCCTGGTGCAGGGTATTCCACCAGCGCACGGAAAAGTAAATGATCGGCACATTGACCACACCGACCAACGCCAGCACCGCGCTCGCCCGGTCGGCACGGCGGAGATCGTCGATCGAAGCATGCAGGAGAATAACCCCGGCGTACTGGAACAGCAAAATCAGTTCAGAAGTAAGCCGCGCATCCCACACCCACCAGGCTCCCCAGGTCGGCTTCCCCCAGAACGCTCCGGTAAACAGGGCAAGGAACGTGAACAGTGCCCCGGTCGGCGCGATGGCCTGCGCCATCATAAAGGATGGCCGCGCCTTCAACCCCAGCCCCACCGCCGCCCATCCGGCCATGACGACATAGAGAAACATGGACATCCAGGCTGCCGGCACATGGACAAAAATAATGCGATACGAATCGCCTTGCTGGAAATCGGTCGGAGCGACGAGAAACCCCATATAAAGCCCTGCGGCCAGACAGATAATCGCCAGGCCGGCAAACCAGGGAATCAGCTTGCCGGCGAGCGGATAGAACGCCTGCGGCGAGGAGTACTTCGTCCATGTCCCGCGCGATTCGCTCATACGCATTCTGCCTACTCTACCGCGATTCGCACCGCTGCCGCCGCGGCCCACGGAGCCAGCGGGAGCGCCAACAGCAACGCGGCGCCGAGCAACGAGAGATTGGCCTCAGCCCCGATGCCCGAGACCGTGCTGCTCACCGCGCCCGATCCGAAAATCAAGACTGGAATAAACAATGGCAACACCAACAACGCCACCAGCATCCCGCCGCCACGAACCCCCAGCGTCAGCGCCGCGCCAATCGATCCGATCAGACTCAAGGTCGGCGTCCCAAGAAGAAGGGAGAGCGCAAGAACGCCCAGCGCTTCGCCCTCTAAACCGAACTGCACACCAAGCAACAACGACAGCAACACAACCGGCACTCCGGACACGCACCAATGGGCAAAGACCTTGGCCAGCACCAGGACCGCCAGCGGATGCGGAATCAGCACCATCTGTTCTAGCACACCGTCCTGATAGTCTGCTGTAAAGACTCGCCCGAGAGAGAGCAAGCAGGAGAGCAAGGCTGCCACCCAGAGCACACCAGGGGCAATCATCCTCAACACGGCCGGCTCGGGGCTGACACCCAGGGGAAACAGACTCGCAACAATGACAAAGAAGAACACCGCCGTCATCACATCGGCCTGCCGCCGAAAGGCCAGCAGCACATCCCGCCGGACGATCGCCTGAACCACCGCGCTCAACCCAGCCTGGCTCATCCGGACAGCCTCAACGAACGGAGCGCCTCGCCGCGAACCCCGATGGCCTGGTGTGTCGCCACAACGGCCATCCCGCCGCCGTCCAGATGCCGCGACAGCCGTTCCGTCAGCAACGCGGTTCCCACATCGTCGAGCGCGGCGAACGGCTCATCCAAAATCCACAGCGGCCGCGTCGACAACCAGAGCCTGGCCAGCGCCACTCGCCGTTTCTGCCCCTGGGAAAGCACTCGCGTCGGCAAGGATTCTGTATGCTTGCCAAGCCCCACCGCCTGCAAGGCCTCGCGGGCAGCGACCGCCGATCGATCGTCCCCAAATAACTCGGCGGAAATCTGCAGATTCTCAATCGGGGTTAAATCGTCCTTGATGCCATTGAGATGGCCGAGATACGTCAGCTGCCGCTTATAGTCGTCATCCAACTCGTCGATATCCGTCCCATTCCACTGGATGCGGCCTTGCTCTCTGGGAAGCAGACCGGACAACAGACGAAGGAAACTTGATTTTCCGCTGCCATTTTCACCGACAATCGCCACAAGAAAGCCCGGCGACAGGGTCAGGTTCAGAGCCGAGAACAGCACGCGGTTTCCGCGCGCACAAGCCACATCGATAATTTCCAGCATAGCGATGACGATCCAGCAAACCACGGTGCCATCCGAGATGGCACGTACCACCTCTGTCACTCACAGCAGATATTGCCTGGGCCAGGGTGCGCTTGCAAGGTCCAAAACAAGGTGGCAAGCCCCTGCTCTTCCCCTCAGATATGCACGTGAGCGGCTTGCGACTGAGCGCCCCATCAGGTACCGTATCGAGCAGCTAGGCCAAGCCGGATGCCAGTGGAGATATTCCTCTATCGATAAGGAATCGGAGAACTGGATGCATCTTGCCATCCCCCTCTTGCTGACTGCCTTCTTGCTATTCAGCACATCGTGCGTTGAGCTGTCCCCAAAACAGCCCGCCGATCTCTCAAGCGTACAGCAGGTCATCGTCCACCCTCGGGAGATTGCAGACGTCCTCTATAACCCGGGAATGGGTTTCGCCGATTTTCACTTCGGGTTCGACCACCCACCCGCGCCAGGCACCTATCCGCGCTCAACCGTGGCGTACTTCCGCTGGTCCTGGGCCGACCTCGAACCGGCGGAAGGTCAGTACGACTTCGATCGGATCGATCACACCATCGAACAGGCCAAGGCCAAAGGAGAGCGGCTCGCGTTCCGCGTCATGTCCGAATATCGTTCCGGTTCTCCGGCCTGGCTGCTGGCGAAAGGCGTTCCCTCGATCGAAGTCGGCGGCGGCCGCTTCCCGGATTACAACAACCCCATCTTTCTCGACTATCATGAACGGCTCATCAAAGCCTTGGGCGCTCGCTATGGCCAATCGCCCGACATCGATCATGTGGACATCGGATCGATCGGATGCTGGGGTGAATGGAATATGGCTTGCTGCCAAGGCGTAGAGCGGCAGTGCAAGCAATATTTCCCCACGGAAGACGTCCAGATCGCGATCACCGATTGGTATTTCAAATACTTTTCGCAGGTCCCGCTCGTCATGTTGCATGGCGGGCAACTCCGCTATGCCACCGAACGTGGGGCGGGATGGCGGGGAGACTGCTTCGGCGACTATGGCTACTTTGGCCCGGACTGGAATCATATGGAGCAGGCCTATGCACCCGCGCTCCAAGACCCAGTGATCGCCGCCGCATGGACACGCGGCCCGGTGCAGTTTGAAGTCTGCGGCGTCATGCAGGATTGGGAAGACAAAGGCTTCGACATCGATCGCATTCTACAACAGGGGCTAGACTGGCATGTCTCCGTCCTGAACGCGAAATCCTCGCCGATACCCACCCGCTGGCAGTCCAAGGTACAAGAATTTCTCAAGAAGATGGGATATCGGCTGGTGCTGCGAACCGTCAGCCACCCAACAGAGGTCAGGGTTGGCCCGATCTGGACCCTTCGGACCGAATGGGAAAATATCGGGGTGGCCCCTGTCTACCGTCCCTGGCCACTTGCGTTCCGATTGAGAAATGCATCCGATGACGTTGTCGCTCAATGGACCAGCCGCGCCAACGTGAAACAATGGCTTCCCGGCACGCGCTACCTCATTGAGGATGCCCTGCGAATCCCTGCCCAAATCGCATCAGGAGCCTACCAGCTGGATGCTGCCATACTCCATGAAGCCGGCGAATCGGCGCTCGTTGAACTCGCAATCGACGGCAAACGCGCGGACGGCTGGTACGAACTCTCCACGCTCACCATCAATGAATAGCCTACAACGCCTTGCAATACCCCTCTGATGGCCGTCGCTTGCACCCCTCTCATAAGTGCGCTAGATTCACGCCACGCCCCCGTAGCTCAGTTGGATAGAGCAGCGGTTTCCTAAACCGAAGGTCGTACGTTCAATTCGTATCGGGGGCACCAACCTTTTCCCCTTCATTGCTGCAGATCTATAGTTGTCCTGCCGCATGTATGAGTGAGTTTCTCAAGCCTTCTCTGAAGCTTCCTTTCCCGGCGCTTACTTGGGAGCTTTCGCCCGGGCTTCGGCTGCTGCGGAAATGGCGGCCGCAGCTTCCTGCTCGGCGCGTCTGGCAACCGAGATCATGTTCGCAGCATAGGCCTCATACCAATTCGCCTTGGTGTTCGCATCCTTCTTGTCGGCCTCGGCACGCCAGGCCTCAGCCTGTTTGCGCGCAGCGACCATTTGCTTCTCGAATCCCGCTTGAAGTTCAGTCCATTGGTTTTTCAGGCTCATATCGACGTCATTGGCATAAGCGTTGAACTGCGTCCTCCACTCTTCGCTGCGACGCTCTGCGGTCTTTTGCCATTCCTTGACTTTAGCCAATGCCTGGTCACCCTGGACCGAAAGGCTCTTGTTCCATTCGTCCATTTGAGCCTCAAGATCCTTTGCGCTCCCAGCGAGTGATGCCAGAAGATCTGAAATTTTCATGAGTCCCTCCATGTTTGGTAATCCTAAAAATAAAAACGCATTACTGCGCATCGTGTAAGAATGGTCTTATCGACTAGCCCTGTCAATCGCCCGCCCGCACGACCGACCAGCGGCCTGCTCGGTCGTGATGCGGAATTGTTCGTCGCAATGCCAAACCGTTCATGCGCCTCACGCAACCCAGGCTTGGAGAAGATCCGAAACCTGCAGGCCGGCTAACTGCACCACCCACCACTCGAGCATCACACGGGTCACCGAGCACCACAGTGCGGCTCAGCTCGGTGAGTGACACCAAAAGGCGGCTCCTTCCTAATATTCCACGGTTTGTTGCCACTTGGCGGCAAACGCTCGTGCCTCCGACAGTGTATGCGGCTTGTGCAATTCGACCACATGAAATCCACCGGACATCTAGCACACCACCATCATATAAAGACGCCTATATCCAGAAGCACAGCAGCAAAGTGGTCATGAGACTGATCGAGAAACATATGCACTGCGGAGATCAATAGCGGGAGACCTTCGACGCCAGACGTGCCCAGCCTCAACACTCCTTCCGTACAGTGCGATGGAAGCGTTCGATAGATATGGGTCGAGGTCGCATATTCATAGTACTACTACGGACTATCGAATAGTCACGGCAACATTTTGGCACTAGTAAACTATTCGCTTTACGAGTATAAATACCTCCTACTGAAATACATTCATAAGTTCTGAGTGAGGGACACCGACGATCATGCGCGTCGATACTTCCACACCTTCTCAGGAACACACCTTATACCTCGTCCGCCTGGCGATGGCTTGGACCCGTGCGCTGCAATGCCACCATAGAGCCACAACCGCACGAGGCTCCTTACTTCCAAGCTATTTTGTCGAAGATACCCAAGGACGAGTCGACGTGCGTCCGGCGCCCGCCGACGCCGATCCCATCGAGCTGATGCAGTATATGCCGCCGGAGCAGATCGGAAAACTGCCGCTGATCGACGTCCGCAGCGATCTCTATTCCCTCGGCGCCATGTTCTATAGCTTCTGGGCGCACACCCCGCCATTCCCCAGCGACAACCCCCTCTCGCTTGCGCATTGCCACCTGGCAATCGTCCCTGAACCGCTCGCGCTGAAAACCACGATCCCCCAACCCCTCAGCGCCCTCGTCGACCGGCTGCTGGCCAAATTGCCGGAGGCCCGCTATGCCTCCACCGAAGGCTTGCTCCACGATTTACGGGAATGCGAGCGACACCTGCTCGCCACCGGCTCGATTCCGCCCTTTGAACTCGGCGGCGCCGAACGCGGCGCCCAATTTCTCATTCCCGCGAAACTCTATGGCCGCGACCAGGACGTCGCGGACCTGGAACAGATTTACCGCCGCGCCGTCAACGGCGAGATTGTGCTGTGCCTCGTGTCCGGCTATTCCGGCATTGGCAAATCCTCGCTTGTCCAAGCCCTACGGCCGCATGTCCTCGCCACCGGCGGCGATATTGTCGAAGGCAAATACGATCAGTATCAGCGCGCCATGCCCTACTCCGCCATCATCGAAGCCTTTCGCGGCCTGCTCCGCCGCCTGCACTCTCGCACGCAGGAAGAAATTGCCCGCAGCCGAGAGCAAATCCTCGCGCTGGTCGGCGATAGCGGCTCGGTGCTCACCAATGTCTTGCCGGAATTGAGCCAGATCATTGGCCTGCAACCGCCCGTGCCTGAGTTGACCGGCGCCGCCGCACAAACCCGGTTCAACACGCTCTTCACCTCGCTGCTCAAGGAATTTGCCAGCCCCACACATCCGCTGGTGCTCTTTCTCGACGACCTCCAATGGGCCGATTCGTCCTCGCTCACGTTAATCCACACGTTTGTGCAGGAAGGCGTGGGCGCGCATCTGCTGCTAATCGGTGCCTACCGTGACAACGAAGTCGGCCCCACGCACCAGTTGACGGCCTTGATCGCCAGTTTGCGCACAGACCAGGCGCTCCTCGCAGAATTTGTCGTCCAGCCCCTGCGCGAAATCGATATCTCGCACATGATCGCCGACTCACTCTACCGGCTCAGCGAGCCCGAGCGGCTGGCGCGCTATGTGATGGACCAAACCCACGGCAACCCCTTTTTTACTCGCCAATTCCTCGCCAATATGGTCCGCCAGCAGGAATTAACGTATGACCGCGCCGCCACCTGCTGGCAGTGGCACACCCGTCAAGATCCGGCTGAGACCCATGGCGACGTCATTCAATTGATGCACAGCCGCCTGAGCCTCCATACCCCACTCACGCGCCAGCTCATGAAAGCCGCCGCCTGCTTAGGCAAGCACTTCCAGCTTCCTATCTTGGCGCACATGCTGCGTCTCGCCGATGCGGCAGCGCTGACCGCGCTGGCGCCAGTCCTGCGCGAAGAACTCATTCTGCCCGTCGATAACGCGCCGCACGCCTATGAGTTTCGTTTTGCACACGACCGCGTGCAACAAGCCGCGTATACGTTGCCGGAGGGACCCTCTGTCCACCAGCTTCACCTGACCGCGGGCCTCAGCCTCCGCGCGCTTACCCCGCCGGAGGGTATTCCCGCCACTGTCTTTCGCATCGTCGACCAATTTAACCTGGCCCTTTCCTTGATCACAGACCCCAGCCTGCGAATAGAGATCGCCCGGCTCAATCTCCTGGCCGCCGAACGCGCCCATACCGCCATGGCCTACACGAACGCGCAAAAATATTTGAGCATGGCCGTCACTTTCCTGCCCGCAGACCCGTGGGATAGCCACTATGCGCTGGCCTATCAGATCCATCTCGCCCTTGCCGAAAACACCTCGGTCTTGAGTGAGGACGACGCCTTCCAGAAAGAGATTGCGCTCTTGCTGGCACAAGCCGCAACTCCACTGGACCGCCTCCGGGTCCGCATTCGCCAAACCATCCATGTCTGCCAATCCAGCCAAATGCAAGCCGGCTTGTCGATTGGCTGCCAAGCCTTGGCCGAAGTGGGTCTCGCATTGCCTCCCCCGCAGGACCTCCCGGCCATTCAGACCAGGTTTGACCTGGAAATGGCCACGCTCCAGCGCCAGGTTCCCCTTGAGCAATTACGCGAACGCCTGGTTGCGCTGCCGGCGGCGACCGATCCCATGGCCGAACACATTCACCGGCTCATCGGCGCCATGGGCGATGCCGCCACGATTATGAACACTCCGCTCCTCAGTCTCTTAGCCGCCATTGGCACCAATATCAGCCTCCAATATGGCCATACCCTGCTCTCGCCTTTGATGTACACCTTATTGGGCCAAGGATTGATCGCCAACCGCGCGGCCTACGGCGAAGCCCGGCAACTCGCAGAACTGGCGACCGAACTCTGGGAACAGCGCGGGCAAGACGGCTGGGTCTATGGCCGCATGCGCGTGCATCAAATCTGGTTCGTGCTCCACTGGAGCCAACACAACGAAGGTCTCCTCGAACTGTCGGAAGACGCGCTGGAGATTACCAAGAAAGCGCACGATCCCATCTATGGGGGCTATCTCCTCAACGTGATGGTTATTATCCGGGCGAGCTTGGGCGCCAGCACGCAAGATATCCTGGACGCTCACCAACGCGTCGTCCACCATTGCCAGCCCTTCCCGGCCATGGAAGTCATCGTGGGGTTCACGCAATGTTATGCCGCCATGGCGGCCGCCTTGCGCGGCGAGACGGCGTCGCTGACCAGTCTCGATGGCGCGCATGTCACGGACGACGTCTTTCTCGCGCGCTACCAAGCCTTGCCCATGGTGTTGGGACTCCGGCAAGGCGCGCGCGTGCCCTTGCTTGGACTCGCCGGCCGCTGGACCGAGGTCTTGGCCGCAGTGGATGCACCGGAAATCGCCGCCTCGCCCCCGTTTATTCCACACCGTCTGCTCCAATTCTGGCGTGGCCTGGCCTGCGCCAGCCTGGAAACACTGGCGGACGGCGAGAGCCGGACCAGCTATCGCAACGGCCTCATGCAAGCCATCGCCACGCTTGAAACGCATGCCGCGATCACCGCTGAAAATATCGCGCATCGCCTTCAGTTCCTGCGAACCGAACTCGAGCGGTTACACGGCCACATCGATGCCGCCACGCACGGGTACCGCCAGGCCATTACACTGGCCGGTCGCGGTGGGTTTCTGATCGACGAAGCCTATTTTTGCGAACGGCTCGCAGACTGGCTCGCACAGCAGAACCAACCACTCCCGTTGCGCATCCGCGTGTTGCACGAAGCCCGCAGCGGCTATCTTCAGGCCCAAGCCTATGCCTTGCTCCAACGCGTCGATCAGAAATTGCAGGATCTGGGTGTGGACCCACAGGCCCCTGACGATGGGCCCGTCATGGATCTCATCGATTCACAAGCCATGTGGCGGGTGCTCCGCGTCTTGAACCAGCAGCCCGACCTTGCGCAACTCTTGCCAATTCTGCTGCGGTTAATCATCGAGTTTTCCGGCGCAGACCGTGGCGCAATTCTCCTACGTGAGCACGATCAGCTGACGATCGACTACGCGCGCGGCCTCGCGCACATCAATCGCCTCCCCGCAACGCTCGCGCACTATGTGTTTAATAGCGGCGACACCGTCGCCCTCGACATTCCCGATCGTCAGCTGATGCACACCTCTCCCGTGGCATCCCACGACTTCGGCGACCTCTCCACCGTACGGGCAGCGTCGGTCTTGTGCATGCCCATCGACCACCGACACCACAATAAACGCGCCCTATATCTTCAATTTTCCACCCTCACCAAAGACCGCTGGCCAGCCCGCCAAGACGTGCTCACCTGGCTGATCACCCAAGCGGCCATCGCCATCGATCACGCCGAAATGTACACCCAGCTCGAACAACGCGTACAGGAGCGAACCCTCGCGCTCCTGACAGCCAACGACCAACTGCGCCAGCACGAGTCGGAGTTGATCCTAGGGCGCGAGAAAGCTGAACAGGTCGCTCAGGCCAACGCCAAACTCCTGGCGACCATGAGCCACGAAATCCGCACCCCGCTCGCCGGCATCATCGGACTCGCCGATGTGGCCACGCTCGATCCCACCCCGGATCGCATGCGAGACACGGTCCACAAAATTCAGCGAACCAGCCACCATCTCATCACCGTACTGAATGAAATCCTCGATTTCTCACAACTGGAATCCGGGAAAGCCATGATCACCCCAGTAGCGTTTTCTCTCGACCACGTTTTCCGCGTGCTGAAGGACATGGCCTTAGACCGCACCTCCGACAAAGGTCTGGAACTCGTCTGGCAAATCGACCCCGATGTACCCCGTCGACTCATCGGCGATTCAATGCGGATTAGCCAAGCCTTGCTCAACTATCTCAATAATGCCTTGCGTCATACTAACCAGGGTGAGATTGTGATTCGGGTCTCCGTTGAGCGCCGGCAGGCCGATCGCATCCTCTTGCGATGGGCCGTGCGCGATACAGGCTCAGGGATCGATCCAGCTCAACAAGAACGTCTCTTCCACGCCTACGCTCAAGAACCATGCACGCCACACCTCATCGGGACTACGGGACTGGGGCTTGTCATTAGTAAACAGTATGCGGCTCTGATGGGAGGCACCGTAGGCCTCCAGAGCGCTCCGGGCCAGGGCTCGACCTTTTGGCTGACCACGGCCTGTGGCATCGGAGATTCCCACGCTGACTCACACCTACTGACCACGATCCAGGGCCGGTCGATTCTGCTCCTAGAACCGCATCGCGCCACTCGTGAATCGCTGGCCAGCAACCTGCGGGCCTGGAATCTCCAGGTTATTGAAGCGGCGTCGGGGCAAGCCGCCATGGCGGCGTTATCGGCTCGTCGACCGCAAGGAGGACAGTCTGTGGACCTCGCGATCCTCTCCACACACCTCCCCGATATGGCCGCCATGGAGCTGGTGGCGTGGGGCGCACAAACTGGAGACCTCACCGAGGACCGCATCATCTGGCTCCAATCGCCCCTGGCAGATTCTTCCGCCATCGCGAAGAATCTTGCTCCGTTCATACTGGGGAAACCCGTCCTGGCGTTCGATCTGCTCAATGCCATGACCCATCGACTCGGCCATACCGTTCCCACGCGTTATATGAAGAACCCTACTCCCGCGACAGCTGCCCTTCACGCCCTAGCTCCATTTCATGGCGCCCACATCCTCGTCACCGACGATACGGCGATGAATCGGGAAGTCGCGATCAGTTTGCTGGAAATGGCCGGATTACGCGCCGACGCCGCCGAGCACGGGGCGCAGGCTGTGGCCGCCATTATGAAGGCGGCCGCCGCTCATGACCCCTACGCCGCCGTACTCATGGACTGGCAAATGCCCGTCATGGATGGCCCCACCGCGGCCATGCAGATTCGCGACCATGCTGACTGGGGACAGCTGCCAATCATCGCACTGACCGCCTATGCCCTTCCGGAAACGCTGCAACACTGTACGAACGCCGGAATGAACGATCTCATTACCAAACCGTTTTCCCCTGAACAGCTCTGGGCAACTCTGGCCCGATGGCTGTCACCAAACGCCGCTGCCATTCCAGCGACCGCGCCGGCCTCGCCGCCTGTCACAAAACAGCCCCCCGACGATGCCACACTCGTGCGCGCCTTAACCGCCATTCGAGGCCTGCATTGCCTACAATCCACGACCTATATTCCAGGCAAAGAATGGCTGTATCTCCAAACCCTTGTGCAATTTGTGGGGCACTACCAACAAAGCTGCGCCGCCTTGAGCCAGGCCACCGCCGCTGGCCAATGGTCCGCCGCTGCACATGCATTACATCAGCTCGGAGGCATCAATTCGATCTCCGGCGCCACGACCATCGCCGCCCTCGCCCTCACGATCGAACAAACCGCGTGTCAGCTTACAGATGGCAGCCCTGCCCCCATGGTCGAAAGAGCCATTCATCACCTCCAAGAAGAGCAAGACCGGCTAATACGAGACATCGTCGAAACGCTCGAATCTATGAGAGGACCAGAGGTCTGGCAGACCTATGCACGCAAGTCGAGTCGGGCAAAGTCCCCTTCGAAGCGCATCTGATGGACGAGACGCCTGGACACATTGGCTCCAGCGCGCCACTCGCAGAGGCGCGCTAAATTCCCCGTGAGAATCCCTCGTTTTCTTGCCAGGGTACGACCCCTGGGCTAAGCTGCAGTCAATCGTATGGCACGCGCACGCTCCGCAGAGTCTCCCCGCACACGTTCGAAGGCCGCCGCGATCGAAGAAATCGCGCAGGGCCTCGCCACCTTCCAAGGCATTCTGACCTCGATTGAAGATTTCAGCCGGGAAGGTTTTCCCTATCGCGACGGCGCGCGCGCCAAAGCAGAGTTACAGATTCGTGAAACCGCTCGCCGGTTATTCGGTGAGCGCTCTCCCGAATATCAAGCACACCGCGCGCACAAGCTCAAAATCTCCACCTCGGCTGAAACGACGCAGAGCGTGCAACTGGTCAAATCCTTCATCGCAGCATTGGAACGTAAAAAACTGGAGCTACAAGGGCTTCCTCTTACAGAAACGGCGCCTGAGGCCGAGGGATTGCCCACAGTTTCCAGTCCGCCACAGATGACCTTAGTCCCTCCCACAACGCCAGCTACTCAAATGACAATGGCGCAAACCGCCAAGGGGAGCGCGCTACCAGTGACGATGTCCGTCGCCATTGCGACCGATTTACTCCAACCAGCTACGCCGACCCCGCAGACACCGGCCATAGAACCGCCTGCACCGACTCAAGCTAGTGCGCCGGCAATACCGGCGATGACAAGACCAACAGACGAACAGGCCCCCATCGCTCCTTCCGCATCAACACCGACCGCGTTACCCCATGCAACCACTCCGGCTCAACCACAAATAGAGGCTGCCGCCCCATCGACATCGACGACAACGACAGCCCCGGTCACTGCAAATGAATGCGTCCAGAGTCCGCCCGATCTACCCGGCACTCCGGCCATAGTCGTCGCGCCACCAACTGCATCGCCAGTCCCATTGCCACATCCAACAGCGACTTCATCCGCCATTGCGACAAGCAAACAACCGGCACTGGATCCGGTCGATGCGCTTCGAAAAGTCTGCCTGCGATTTCACGCGGTCGCGAGACAACTCCGTTTGCGAAAAGACTATCGCACAACGCTGGAAGTGGAAGACAACTACGATCTGCACGATTTACTGTGTGCGTTGCTGAAATTGGAATTCGATGAAGTGGGCGCCGATGAATGGACACCGTCTTACGCAGACGGCTCGACACGCACCACGCTGCTCTTGAATCAAGACCGCCTTGCCGTAGTCTCTCAAAAAACCCGCTCGGGCCTCACCACCAAGGAGCTGGCCGAGCAAATCGCCGCCGATACCGCCCACTACGCCTCGCGTAAACCCTGCGTCCACTTGTTCTATTTTATTTACGATCCGGAGGGGCGCATCGGCAGTCCGACGCGGCTCGAAACGGACCTAACCAGCGTGAGCGACTCCTTCACTGTGGATGTCCTCGTCGCGCCAAAGTGAGGCCTGATCGACTATGCCAAGAAAACCCAAATCCCCCGCCGCCTCCACTCGCGCCACGGCTGTATTGACACCGCGGCAAGAAGTTCGTTACGGTGAGCCGCAGCCTGCTCCACCGGCTATCCCATTTACCATTCACGCGCCCAGCGCGGGAGCGCCTCTGATGTCCGACCGGGCCTATATCATGATCAACGTAAGCCCCGGCTTGACCTCCAGTGTCGTGAAATCGCTCGGGCAAATCACAGCGATCAAGACCATCGATCCTTGCTGGGGAAAGCCGGACATCATTGTCGTCGCCGATGTGGCCGATCAGGACGCGCTGACACAATTGGTCCTGAGCAAAATTCATGGCATTGAAGGCGTGACGCAAACCGATACCCATCTGGTCTATCGCACACAGGAAAGCATGGCCAAATGATTCTACGGGCAGGTCTTCTTCTCGCAACCATGACGCTGGCGATCGGTTGCAGCGGAGCGCCCCGTCCCCTGCCGGCCGACTTCGTTGAAACCCGGCTGTCCGCCCCGCTCGATACCGTGAAAACCGCCCTCACGCAAATTCTCACCGACGACGGTTACGATGTGGACTGGAAGAATGACTCTACGCTGGAAACCAGCTATCGGGAAGAGATGCAGGGTCCTTGGAACTGGCTCTATCGCTGGCGATTCGGCACGATCAAAAGCCGAGTCAATGCGACGGTGACGGCTGCGGATAATCAGAACACGGCGCTGAAGCTGGAAGTTCAGTCAGAGGGAAAAGACGGGATCTTTACCAGCTGGGATCAGGTTCCCAGCGCATTGCCCCAAAGCGCCGACAATCAATTGCGGCTCATCAAGAACGCCCTGCAACTGCTATAACTTCTCTGCCGGCTCTTTGTCGCCGGCCTCGAGATCATCCCCCAAGTCGAGTCCAAACCGTTCAGCCATCCGATAGAGCGTCCGGCGGTCGATGCCTAAGATCTTGGCCGTCTTGACCTTGTTTCCCTTCATCTCTTTCAAGACGCGGATCAAATGCCGCTTTTCCACCTCTTCGAGCGTCAGGCAGATCTCATCCCCTTCCAACGCCGGAGCGGCTTTCGCCTCCAACGGCGCCGCCGTCCGAATACTTTCCGGCAGGTCGTCCGGCGTGACTAAGGGGCCATGACTCAACGACACCGCGCGCTCCACCGCATTCTCCAACTCCCGCACATTGCCCGGCCATCGATACTCCTTGAGGCGCGCCATCGTGTCTGGGAGAAATCCGCGCACCCCCGCCGACGTCCCGCCGACATACTTCTGAAGAAAATGATGCGCCAGCATCGGAATGTCTTCTTTGCGATCGGCTAGCGATGGCAGCGTAATCCGAACCACGTTCAAGCGATAGTAGAGATCGTCTCGAAACTTGTCTTCTTTGACGAGTTGTTCCAAATCGCGATTCGTCGCGGCAATGATGCGCGCATCAACTTTGACCGAGGCGGTCCCTCCCACGCGCCGCACTTCCTGATCCTGCATGACCCGTAGCAGCTTGACTTGAAGCGCAGGCCCAAGTTCGCCGATCTCATCAAGGAACAGTGTCCCACCGGTCGCCGCTTCAAACAGCCCCGCCTTCATGCCTACCGCTCCTGTAAAGGCTCCCTTCTCATGTCCGAACATCTCGGACTCCAGCAGCGTATCGGGCAACGCGCCGCAATTCACCGGAATGAACGGCTTGTCTCGACGCGGACTATTGGCATGAATGGCTCTGGCGATGAGTTCTTTCCCGGTGCCGCTTTCCCCCTGGAGCAACACGGTGCTCCGGCTCTCCGAGACTCGGGCCACCAGCTTATAGACATCCAGCATCGCCGGACTGCTCCCGACCAGCGGAGACCACTCTTCCTTTTCTTTCAGTTCAACCCTGAAGCGCTTGTTCTCCCGCACCAGCTTGCAATGATCGAGCGCGCGCTGAACAACGAGTTTTATCTCTTCCTTTCGAAAGGGCTTGGCCAGGTAATCGAATGCGCCCTGCTTAATTCCTTCAATTGCCCCTTCCAACGATCCAAACGCGGTGAGTAACACAATGGATGTGTCGGGACTGAACCGCTTGAACTCCCGCAACACGGTTAACCCATCCACCGTCCCCATCCGAATATCGGTAAGCACTAAGTCGAACAGCGCCTGGTGCCCGCGAGCCAAGGCATCCGTCCCATTGGAAAAAGACTCCACCTCATGCCCATCTTTTTTCAAAGCATCGGCCAGCAACTCGCGGGCCACCGCGTCGTCATCGATCACGAGAATCTTCGCTGCCGGCATGTCGCCCCCTAAATCTCTGATGTGTCCGCCGCACTTTGCCCAGGCAACGATATCACAACCGTTGTCCCTTTCCCTACGGTGCTCTCCAACGTGAGCGTCCCGCCATGCGCCTGCACCGTTTCTCGGCTAATAAACAGTCCCAGCCCAGTCCCCTTCCCAATCGCCTTCGTCGTAAAGAACGGCGTGAAGGCTTTCTGGAGATCCTCCTCGGGCATACCCGATCCTGTATCGCTGACGACGATTGTGACCATCGTGGTGAACATCGCATTCCCCACGCGCAGCCCCACTTCGATCTCTTCCGGCGTGGCGGCCCGCCTGCCGGCGCCAATCGTGACAATCCCGCCCTCCGACGTCGCCGCGAGGGCATTGGCAAAAAGATTGACCAGCACTTGATGCAGCTTTTCGGCATCGGCCCACACCAGCGGCAATGCGTCGCCGAGCTCGACTCGAAGCGCCACCCCCTTCGCTTGAAATGCAGGCTCCATGAGTGCCGTCACCGGACTCACCACATGATCGACCGGCAACCAGGTGGGATCGGGCTTCCGCTGCCGAGTCGAGGATAAGAGATCCTGAATAATGCCGACCACACGCGTTAGCTGCCCATCGATCACATCGATCCGCCGCTTCATATCCGGCGTGACGGTCGGCTCTTCCGCCAGCGCCTGGACATGCCAGGCAATCGAGTGCAACGGCGTGCCCACCTCGTGCGCGACCGACGCCACCAGTTGCCCAACAGCCGCGAGACGCTCAGACCGGTTGAGCTGATCCTTCACATCGACCAACTGCGCATTGGCGCGCAACAGATTTTCCGTTTGACGAGCCAGCGCGGCGCGAGCCGCTTCTTCCCTGGCCTTTCGCTCCTCCCAGCTCATCCCGATATACGCCACCACCAACAACACCCCGACCACCACCGTGCGATTGATCACCGCGGACTGAAAGCGTCCCGGCTTCGTCGGTTGGAGCAGTCCCGCATAGGTCGCCACCACACAAGCCAGCACCGTCACCAGCATCAACGTACGATTGCGCAAGGTCGCGACCAAGAGAATCGGCAACACATAGCCGTAAGCCCCGACCACATTGGCCGGCGCGAGCTTCTCAACAATGACGATGGCGAGGAAACAGGCGCCTGCAATACTCAGCACCAGCCAATTGCGGGTCTTCATCGTCCAGCACTCGCTCCGATGGGAAAGACGGAAAGAAACGATGCGCACGCCCCTCGTACTTACACAGATGGACGGGCTGAACGCAACTGGGCGGCGAGCGACGCGAAGCGGGAATCTTGCACCATCTGCTCAACAGTAGCGGTTAACTTCCTGGACCAGTTGGGATGCTGATCGACGGTGCCGGGCACATTCGTCTGTGCCCGTTGACCGATCACATCTTCCACATTGGCAAGAACAACCCATGAGGGCGTGCGGGCGAGATAGAGATGCAGCGCCGCCGCCAGCTCCGTTGTCATGACCGGACTCTGTGCCGGATCGTCCGACAAGCCATTCGGCAAGAGACCCTCGGACCTGAGTGCTGCCAGCAGGCGGGCCTTGTCCATGTGCCGCTCAGCAAACGCACCTCGACGGGCCTCCTCCGTCCCACCGAGCCCAAGGGCGACGCGCGTGTCAATATCGGTGCCTTCCCAGTAGCCGCTCAATGTCGGCAAATCATGCGTCGTCACCACACCCAGCGATTGCGCGGGATAGGCCCACGGCGCCTTCAGACTCCCATCGCCATTCCGCTCGAAATAGAGCACGCGATACGACAAGACACCGGCGGCGCCCAAGCGATCACGCACCCAATCGGGCACCGTCCCCAAATCTTCGCCGATCACCAGCGTTCCGGCTCGCACGCTCTCCAACGCGAGAATGGCCAGGAGATCGTCCGCCGGATAATGCACATACGTCCCCATGGAAGCCGGCATGCCGCGCGGAATCCAAAAGAGGCGGAATAAGGCCATCACATGATCGATACGAATCGCTCCGCCATACCGCAGATTCATCCGAAGCAACTCGATAAAAAATTGATAGCCGCTGGCGCGCAACTTCACGGGGTCGAACGGCGACAGCCCCCAGTTCTGTCCTTCCGGCGCAAACGCGTCGGGCGGCGCGCCGCAATCGGCCTGATGCGCCAGCACCTCCTGAAATCGCCAGCCATCCGCGCCATAGCGATCGCTGCCCAGCGCCAGGTCGTGATACAACCCTAACGGCATTCCGGCCGCATCGGCTTGGCTTCCGACCGCAATCAACTGTTCGGTCGCTAGCCATTGGACATACTGGAAAAACCGCACCCGCTCCGTCTGCCGGTGCCTGAACTCAGCAACAGCATCGCTCGCGGGCGCGCGGTAGGCCTCCGGCCAATCCGCCCACACAACCGAGTGAGGCTCCGCAACCTGCCGCTCTTCTGCCAGCGCCTGGAAGAGCGCGTAGTCGGCGAGCGCGGCCCCCTCTTGTTGAATGTATGCCTGAAATAACCGGCCGCGATCCGTCGCCGGCTTCAGATCCGGCTCCGTCCCCTCAAAGTTGTCACGCAGAAAAGCCCGGTAGCACAGATCCAGCACCATCCGCTTCAACGCCGCCACCGCTTCGTAGTCCACATATTCGCTCGTTCTGGTCTTCGTCAGTTGCGCGCGAAACGCGGGATCGGCTAGGCGGTTCTGGACATCCGGCGAGGTCTTGGCTTCAGCCACTCGATCGATGTCGATATAGATCTCGTTGAGATAGAGCCGGCTACTCGGCGAATAGGGGCTGATGTGATAAGGTCGGGTATTCTTGAGCGCGTGCAAAGGATTCAACCCGATAACACCCGCACCCAACTGAGAGCCCGCCCACTCGACGAGTCTCGCCAAGTCGCCAAAATCTCCGATCCCCCAGTTCCGTTCACTTCGCAACGAGTACAATTGCAGCGCAAGCCCCCAGATCCGGCGTCCGGCCTGAAACGATTCAGGAACATAGCACCGCGCCGGCGCGACGATCAGACGAAATTGGAATTCACGCGACGCTGATCCACCCTGCACCCAGACCTTTGTCTCGTAATATCCGATCGGCAAATCGTGCGACAGAGGAAACGCCAGCCGCACATAGCGACGCCCCTGAATCAGCCGCTCCTCATGAATCGGAAGCCCAGGCCCCTCGTTCCACTCGCCGTGCTTTTCGCCGCATTCGCCCGACACCTTCCAATGGACAGATAGCTGCCCATCCTCCGAAGACTCACAGGGCAGATGCAGCGACCACTCGCGAGGAGCGTGACCAGTCTTGACCACATAAACAGGGTCGCACCCCTGCACCCATGGCCGCTGATCCCACGCGGTCAGCGCGTCGATCAACGCAGCCCGATCAGTCACACAAAATCCCATCGCCGAAAGGATAGCTCGACGGGTGTCGTCCGTCGTCACATGGCGAGTCCCGGCAATGTCGTGATAATCTGCGGCGATCCCGGCACGGTCGGAGAGCAGATACAGCAGTTCATGTTCCGGCTGATCGTACATGTCGGAGAGTGTGCGCGACGACCTGCGGTAAGTCAAGCTATCCTATTGTTTCCCTAGACTATTTAGATTATCCAGAATGCCCACCGCCACACTCCGCTTCGGCACCAGTTCGTGGGCCTACGAAGGCTGGCAGGGGCTCGTCTATCATCGAACCTATCCGAAGAGCCGGTTCAGCCAGGACACACTCGCCGAATATGCCACCCATCCAACTCCCGGCAAGCCCTTATTTTCCACTGTCGGCATCGATCATTCATTTTACCGGCCGGCCAGCGCGGCACAGTTAGCCCACTATGCCGCGCAAGTCCCGGATGAATTCCGCTTCTGCCAAAAGGTGTGGGAAGAGATCACCGTCCCAGTCTATGCCAATCTTCCGCGGTATGGCGCAAAAGCCGGCAAGCCGAATCCGCGGTTCTTGGATGCCGGAGCCTTTCACGATCTTGTGCTGCAACCGGCACTGACAGGGTTAGCAGCCAAGCTCGGCCCCTTTATTTTTGAATTTCAGCGCTGGGGGCTCGACTCAACCGTTTTCCTGCAACAGCTCGACCGGTTTCTCGAACAGCTGCCGCCAGGCCAGGCCTACGCAACCGAAGTGAGAAATCCTGCCATCCTCGGCCCGCGCTATCACGACATCCTTCGCGCACACAGCGTGGCCCATGTCTACAATCATTGGACTGCCATGCCGCCGCTGTCCGAACAACATCGGAAACTGACGGGAACCTTCACCGCGCCCTTCACCGTCTTTCGGCTCCTGACTCCGCTGGGGCTGGCCTTTGAACGAGCGGTCGAACGCTACGCTCCTTACGATCGCATCGTACAGCCACAACCACGCATGCGGCAGGAGACCATCACGCTGGTCAAACAAGCGAAGGCGGAAGGACGGTCTTCGTATGTTCTGGTGAATAATCGATCGGAGGGTTGCAGCCCTCTGACCGTCCAAGCCTTGCTTGAAACGCTCACCGTACCAGCCGACTTGCCATTGTGAGGCTATTAGCCGCGTGGTAGCATGACTCTCATTCGTCCACCGAAGAGGAGGCGCTATGTTTATCCGCCACACCACGACCAACGGCCTGCTGCTCTTCGCACTGATCGGCCTTCCTCTTCCTTCACAAGCAGCGGAAGCCATGAACGGCCGACTTGAAATCACCGGCGAGTATCGCTATGCCGTCCACGAGTCAGAGTCTGCCGCCGATGCCAATTCGCTCGCTTGCAGGGAAGCCTGGCGGCAAGCCGTAATCGATTCATCGCTCTATCGTGAATACACTACCTCGGTCATCGACTCGCCTCTCTTGCGTGGACTGTCCTATACACTCGCCGATCATCATGTTCACGACCCCAAGGTCGTTGCGCAAACAGAGCAAGGACGGACCATCTCCTGCCGAGTGCAAGGCTATCTCCAGATAGACGAGAGTGCGCGCGTCATTCGCACGCAATTGACCGGCGGTCCTGCGCCGGCTGAGGGCATCGACCAGAACCGCGTCCTGCGGATTCTCACCGTACAGGAAGAGCCCAATAGCACCATCGCGATTCAATACCAGGCGCTCAAGCGGCTGGACTGGCTTGGCACCCACTATCAGGGCGGGTTGCGGGAATCCGCGGACATCATGGTGGACTTCTACGACAGCGCGGGACTTCTGCTGAAGACCGAACGCTATGCGGCCAGACGAACACCCTCAGGCGACGACGTGATGAACCCAGGAGCCGTGGCGATCTTGAAAGTTGCCAAACCGGCCGAGGCCAAGACCTTTCGCGTCTGGCTGGTAAAATAGCGCTCCGTCCATTCATCCCCGCTCTCTGCACGCCTGCAAACAAACAGCCGCCTTTCCGCACGCCCCCCTTTAGTTAGACGAGCTACCCGCCGATAGAGAAACCGAGGACCGCTACGAGACTGTCAACGAGGAGCGACTATGGCATCGGCGCAAGAGCTCGTCCAATCCTGTTCAAACATCTTTACCCTGCCGGAAATTTACTTTCGCGTCAGGGATGTCGTCGATAACCATGAGTCAACTATGGACGACCTCGCCAATGCGCTAAAGCTCGACCCCGCCATCTCCGCCAGGCTCCTGAAGATCGTCAACAGCCCCTTTTATGGATTCCCGAAACAGATCGATACCATTACCCGCGCCGTGAATCTCATCGGCATGCAAGCTGTCAGCGACCTCGTCACCGCCACCACTGTTGGACGGACCTTCACCGGCATGACAACAGAAGTGATGGATCTCTCCGCCTATTGGCGCAAGAGCGTGCTCTCCGCACTGATGGCGGGAAAGATTGCCAAATCTTGCAGCATCGACGACAGCGAGCGATTCTTTATCGAAGGGTTATTGCGCGACATCGGCCACCTCGTCCTCTATCAGACTATCCCGCAACGCGCCCAATCCGCGCTCATCGAAGCCGGCAATCTCGGCACGCCGCTCGCCGAAGTGGAGCAGGCCAGCATCGGCTGCGACTTCGCCGAAGTCGGCGCGGAGCTTATTCGCGTGTGGGGCATGCCGACACAAATCGAACAGGCTGTCCGCCACCAGCTCCGCCCCGATGAAGCTGGCGAATATGCGCTCCATGCCTCCATCGTCCACCTCGCCGGCGTCATCGCCGACCACAGCGAATTACCCAAGGCTCAAGTCCCGCCCGCGCTCCCCTTCCATCTCTACGCGATCCAGACAACCCAATTCAAAGACAGCAGCCGGCCAGCCCTGCTCATGGAAGCACATGCGTCATTGGAAGAAACCCTGGCGCTCTTCAGCCCCATGGCCATAGCCGCCTAGGCGATAAACCTTCTGCGGAAAGAACGCGGCTAGCCGAGCATCACCGACATGGCGTCGATGACCCGCTGATATTCGAAAGGCAGAACAACCAGGACATAGCCCAGCGACGTTCCCCGCGCGAGAAACACACGGTCCTGCACTCAAACCACAGTCCGCTCTACTGAAACACGTACACCGCCCCGCTGTTCCCGGCGCTGTTGTCGCTCTGATCGCCGTTAACCCCAGTCGCAATACTGCCCTCTCCAGAAGCCCCAACCGCCAGCCTGTCGCCGCTCAGCGCCACACTCGAGCCAAAATAATCTGACGCATTTGCATTCGACGCTTTCACATACGTTTGCTGAGCCCATACCCCACCGGCGCGCGTGAATACATACACCGCTCCACTACTGGAAGCGTGGTTATTGGATTGATTGCCATTGACTCCCGTCGCGGCGCTATCCTCCCACATTGCCGCAACCACCAAGGTATCGCCACTCAGTGCCACAGCATTACCGAAGAAGTCGCTCGCGCCCGTATTCGAAGCTTTGAGATAGGCTTGTTGCGCCCACACTCCTCCGCTGCGTGTGAGCACATACACCGCTCCACTACTGAACGCGTGGTTATTGGATTGATTGCCATTGCCCCCCGTCGCGGCGCTGCGCTCCCCCGTGGCCCCGACGATCAACGTATTGCCGCTCAAAGCCACCGGATCGCCAAAAGCGTCCCCAGCGTCTGTATTCGAGGCTTTGAGATACGCCTGCTGCGTCCAGCTCCCATTCGTCCGCGTATATATATAGACCGCCCCGCTGTCCCCCGCAGTATTATCGACCTGATTGCCATTGACCCCAGTCGCGGCACTGTCCTCTTGCGAAGCTCCAACCGCCAGTGTGTCGCCACTTAATGCCAAGGCGCTGCCAAAACGATCCCCGGCCCCTGTATTCGAGGCTTTGAGATACACCTGCTGCGTCCAGACATGGTTCGCGCGTGTAAACACATAGACGGCCCCGCTGTCCGCCGCGCTGTTGTCGGCCTGGTCACCATTGACCCCAGTCGCGGCACTGTCCTCTCGCGAGGCTCCAACCGCCAGCGTATCGTCGCTTAATGCCAAGGCGCTGCCAAAACGATCCCCGGCCCCTGTATTCGAGGCTTTGAGATAGGCCTGCTGGGTCCAGCTTCCATTCGTCCGCGTAAACACATAGACCGCCCCACTATCCCCGGCATTGCTGTCTGTCTGAATGCCGTTGACCCCGGTCGCCGCGCTATCTTCAAGCCAAGCGCCAACCACTAAGGTATCGCTGTCCAAAGCCAGGGTCGTGCCAAAGCGGTCTCCGGCGCGTGTATTGGAGGCTTTGAGATAGGCCTGCTGCGCCCAGGTCCTATTCGTGCGCGTGAATACATACACCGCCCCACTGTCTCTTGCAGTATTGTCGGCCTGATTGCCATTGACCCCGGTACTATCTTCATTCCAAGCTCCAACTACTAAGGTGTCCCCGTCCAGCGCAACTTGAAAACCAAAGTTATCACCGGAATTCGTATTCGAGGCTTTCACGTATGCCTGCTGGATCAGGGAGGCCGAGAGCGTCGGCATCCCTACCAGCCGCGGCGAAGCATCATCCCCTCCGCAACCAGTCAGCCCAAACAGCAATCCGTATAGAAACAGGTTCCGCCGGATTGCAGCACTCTTCACCGATGTCAGGCTGTCTTGACTCATAATGCATCCTCCTTCTGTGATGTCAGCAAGCTAGTTGAGTCACGAGCCCCCTCATCCTTCTGCTCGCCCGTCAACCGGCTCACTACAGGTTGAACCGTCTGCCTACTCACAGGGGTCTCACTCCACTGAATGCGCTCGACTCTCCCTAGACACACTGCCCCATGCACAGATCCTCCATACCAATGAGAATTCCTAGACGCTATCCAAAATCCCTGCTTAAAGCTTTAGCAATACACACCCTACGAGAGAATCGTGCAAAACCAATCCAGACGACAACGACCACTCGCTGGTGCGAGCGGCCTCTCTCTGCACCCGGCAGGGTGCCTCGTCATATTTTATTCAGGTCTGGCTTATCACACGGCTGCACTAGATATTCTCTAGTACAGCGTATTGAGCGAGCAGGGCGGGGGAACGGGAACAGACCACATTTCCACGGGTTTCTGCGGTCTGCCGATTGGCCGGAGACTGGCCTCCAGCCTCGGCACCGCTGCGGTCACCGCAGCCCAGACAGCTGCCCCTAACGGCGCACCTTGACTCAGGCTCTGGCAAACCCACTGAACCTCTGCCTTGTTCTATCAAACCACTTACCCAGTCAAGCCACGGCTCCGGTCTAGCAACAGGCTCTGCTTCAACACAAATACGTTGCCCAGCCTCCTGCCACCTTCACGCGCTCGACCATCGCCACTCTTCGGCTCGTACCATACGAGTGGCTCGCGCAGGATTCTGTTCGAGATAGCGCAGCCGGTCAGGAGAGTTCATCTTGCTCAATCGAGAACGCTCCAAACCAGTCTTGCCACACATGCCCACTGGGGTCCTACCACCAGTGATACCATCGCACGTGTGCCATCAGCAGCCACTGCCTCCAGCGGCTCAGGTCGCCATCTCAATGCGATCGAGGGCCAGATGAAGATGATGGGCATGAGACCGTACGCCAGGATGCACGTCGAGATACGCATGCATTGCCCCCAGGACATCGCCAACCGACGCTCTTCGCACAAAAAGTGCACAATCCTTGGCGTGACTCTGCCCAGCCCGGATCGCGCTACTGGAACACATACACCGCCCCACTTTCCAGCGCACCGTTGTTGAGCTGATCGCCATTGATCCCAGCCGCGACGCTGCTCTCTCCCGAGGCTCCCACCGCCAAGGTGTCGCCGCTCAAGGCCAAGGCAGTGCCAAAGCCGTCACTTGCGCCCGTATTTGAGGCTTTCAAATACGCCTGCTGGGCCCAGCTTCCTCCCGTTCGTGTGAACACATACACCGCCCCGCTTTCCTGCGCACCGTCGTTGAGCTGATCGCCATTGATCCCGGTCGTAGCGCTGTCTTCCCACGCGGCTCCCACCACCAACGTGTCGCCGCTCAGAGCCAAAGAATTACCGAACCCATCCACCGGGTCCGTATTCGAGGCTTTGAGATAGGCCTGCTGTGCCCAGCTTCCATTCGTTCGCGTAAAGACATAGGCCGCCCCACTGCCTGCAGCATCATCGCTGATCTGATCGCCATTGACCCCAGTCGCCTCGCTCCCCTCCCCCTTGGCCCCAACCACCAACGTGTCGCCGCTCAAGACCAAGGCAGTGCCAAAGTAATCGGCCAGGCCCGTATTCGAGGCTTTGAGATAGGCCTGCTGGGTCCAGCTTCCATTCGTTCGCGTAAACACATAGGCTGCTCCGCTGTTAGTGGCTTGGCTATTGACATCACCTTGATCCTGATTGCCATTGACCCCAGTCGAGGCACTGTCCTCCTGAGGAGCTCCAACCGCCAGCGTGTCGCCACTCAATGTCAGGGCATTCCCGAAGCGATTGAAGCTTGTCGTATTCGAGGCTTTCAGGTAGGCCTGCTGCGCCCAAGTTCCATTGGTGCGCGTATACACATAGACCGCCCCGCTGTTGGAGGCGCTGCTGTCAACCTGATTGCCATTGACTCCAGTCGCGGCACTGTCCTCCTGAGGGGCTCCAACCGCCAGCGTGTCGCCGTTCAACGCCAGCGCACTGCCAAAGAAATCGCCCATGCCCGCATTCGAGGCTTTGAGGTAGGCCTGCTGCGCCCAAGTTCCATTGGTGCGCGTATACACATACACCGCTCCACTATCTGGAGCACTGTTGTCGGCCTGATCGCCATTGACTCCCGAGCTATCCTCTCGTGGGGCTCCAACCGCCAGCGTATCGCCGCTCAGGGTCAGGGCCGTGCCAAAGTGGTCTCCAACTCTTGCATTAGAGGCTTTGAGGTAGGCCTGCTGGGACCAGTCTCCATTCGTCCGTGTAAACACATACACCGCTCCGCTATCCGGCACACTCTCATCGGGCCGAGTGACCGTGACCCTGGAGCTGTCTTCCTGGTAGGCCCCAACCACCAAGGTGTCGCCATCCAACGCAGCACTCCCTCCGAATTTATCTGTAGCCCCTGTATTCGACGCTTTCACATAGGCCTGTTGGATCAGGGAGGCTGAGAGAGTCGACATCTCTACCAATACCGGTGCCGAAGAATCATTCTCTGGACAACCCACCAGCCCAAACAGCAAGCCGCACAGAAATAGGTTCCGACAAATCGCAGCACTCTTCACCAATGTCAGGCCGTCTTGATTCATAACGCATCCTCCTTCGGTGATGTCAGCAAGCCAGGTATGTCACGAACCCCAGCATCCTTCTGCTCGCCCGTTAACCGGCTCACTGCAGGTTAAACCGTCCGCCTACTCACAGGGGTCTCACTCCACTGAATCCGCTCGACTCTCCCTAGACATACTGCCCCAGGCACAGACATCCCATACCAATGAGGATTCCTAGACGCTAGCCAAAATTCCTGCTTAAAGATTTAGCAATACACACTCTACGAGAGAATCGTGCAACGCCAATCCAGACGACAACGGCTACTCGCTGGTTCGAGTGGCCTCTCTCTGCACCCGGCAGGGTGCCTCGTCATATTTTATTCAGGTCTGGCTTATCGCACGGCTGCACTAGACGTTCTCTAGTACAGCGTATTGAGCGAGCGAGCAAAGTTGACGCGGGCGGCGGTGAGTTGGAACAGTACGTTCACCAGATTCTCCCGCCCTCTAGCCACACAGGTGAGTCCGTTGGTGAGTTCAAAGTAACTAGCGGCCGTGATGGCGGCGTAGCGTTCACGAGCCAGATCGAGCTCTTTCGTGGCTATCTGCAAGTCGGCTTGCGCGATGACCGCCTGTTCTTTGGCTGCGATCACCGTGGCCACGGCATCGTGGACTTCCATCTTGACCTGATTCAGGACCATGCGCATCCACAGCGCCTCCTGCCTCGGCTGGCTGCGCGCTTCGGCAATGCGCCCCGCTCGCTGCGCACCGTCGAAGATGGGAATCTGGAGTAAGAGCGCCATATTGTAGTCTCGAGTATGTTATTCCATCGATTGTCATTGAGGCCGGAGGCCCCCCGCGCAACGAGCGACAGGACGCGCTCTCCAGTCATCGACAAATAGGTTAGTTCCGACGCTTTTACCAGGACGAGCTGTACCTGTCGTCAGATCGTCGGTGAGCGTCAGTTTGATTTATGGGAATGGCCAGAAAATGGAATGGCCGAAAATTAGCAGTGTAGCTTTACGGTGCTCCTTCTCATACCAAGATGTCAAGGCCAATAATTGGCGCGCCGAGGCAGGCGGCATCCAACCCTGTTGCCACGTCGCGCTGTTTTACAAAGACCAGCAACTCTTCCATCGCTCGCTGATTGGCCTCGTGCATCTTTACCATGGCCATGGCCTTCAGCCCTTCCATGTAGGCGAGCGCGGCACTAGCCATGACATCGAACTTCCGGCTCTCGGCCTCAAACTCGGTGACATGCAATGTTTCGCGCGATGCCCGCCATCGTTGGATGAGACTGACACTGAATAGATTTTGCGAAGCATTCACCCGTCCATCGAAAATACTGAAGGGGTCTGTTCGTTGAGGCGCCAGTCCGAACGTCCCGAGAAACTGCGTTTGCCGCGTCTGGCGAACCGTGCCGGCAAGATTGGGCAGGAGGCTGCCGAGTTGCGTCTGCACCTGCCCCTGTGCGGCTTCAATCCGTTCCTTATACAGCTGGACATCAGGATTATTGTCGACGGCCGCCGTGAGAGCTCCACGCAACGTCAGGGTCAAGACAGGCGGTGGAACAGGAGCACCAAATCCCGTTGTCTCGGCAGCCTGTCCCGTCGAAATCACCAGAAGCAACACCAACCCCATAACCGTAGGCACGACCGCGCTGCGCAGACTCATCGTTCCCGCATACTTTCCTGTACAGATTTCAGCAAGGGACTAAGTAAATACTCGATCATCCGCCGCTGGCCAGTCTTGATTTCCACCGTCACCGCCATGCCGGGGGTCAGATGCACCGGCTTGCCTTCAACCTGAATGGTCCCTCGGTCCATGCTAACGCGGGCGGGATAGACCAAACCGACTTTCTCAATCGGCGCCGCATCGTCGGAGACCGTGAGCACCAGACCGGGAATCGTTCCGTAGAGAGTGAATGGAAACGTCTCGACCTTAATTTCAACCGGCTGCCCTTCCTGCACAAACCCGACATCTTTGTTTTCCACCTGCGCTTCCACTTCGACCGGATGCTCCTGCGACACGACAACCAACAATGGTTGCGCCGGCGTCACCACGCCGCCAATCGTGTGCATCGCCATTTGCTGCACAACACCGTCGATGGGTGCAGAGAGTCGTTGCAAATCCGCTTTTTGTCCGGCTTTGGTCACGTCCTGTACAAGCGACGCCACCTTGGTTTCCGTCGCCGAAAGCTCGACCTGTTTCACCTGCTGAAACTCCGACTGCATCGCACCGTAGTGTTTCTCAGCCTCGGCCAAGGCGGATTGATCCTGCTTTAACTTCTTCCGTTGACCAGCCAGCTCCTGCGTCTTGTCGATGCGCTGGCCCTCCGCCTGAAGAAAATCCATTTTGGTAACCGCATCATGCTCCAGTAGTTTTTTATAAGCCTCGGCGCGCTCCGCCTCCATCGGGACCGTCGCTTCCAGGCGCACAATATTCTCGTGCGTCTGCTCTAAGGCCGACGTCCGTTGATCGATCACATGTTGCGCAGCCGCTACGTTGGCCTGATATTCGGCCAGTTGGTCGGCGAGCAACCGCCGTTGCAGTGCCACATACTGCGGATCGGCATCGGCGGGCGCCTTGAACGTCGCTTGCCCCGCAACTAAAGCCCGCAACCGGGCAGCCTCGACTTTCGCCGCGCGATACTCATTAAACGCCCGATCATGGTCCGCGCGATTCTGCGTGGGATCTAGCTCGATCAGCACGTCACCCTTCTTCACCACCTGCCCATCCGCTACATGGATCGCGGCAACCACGCCAGTTTCATAGGGCTGAATCACTTTGGAATAGCCACTCGCAATAATTTTCCCCTGTGCCGTTGCCACGATATCGATCCAGCCGAACGTCGCCCACAGCACACCCGTGGTAAAAACAGCCATAATAGTCCAGAGCATCGCCCGGCCGATCGGCGAGGGCGGCGCCTGCTGAATCTCCAATACCGCGGGAAGAAACTCCGTGGCCAGGGGGCTGGCTCCCTTCTTCGCGCTTCGCGTGGATCCTGATCCCATGCCCGTCTCCGCCTGCCACGCCGCTTTCCACACCGCCCAATGTCGTGCCACTGATCCAAAGGCCATCGCTCTTCGTCTGCTCCCTATACTGGTATCGAGTTCGCCCCTTTCTGATGCTGGCACAATCTGGCGTAGAATCCGTTCATCCGCACCAGTTCATCATGTGGGCCGGACTCCACCACATCGCCTTTGTCTATCACATAAATACAATGGGCCGGCCGCACCGTGCTCAACCGATGCGCGATGATGAATACCGTGCGCCCCTGACAAATCTGCGTCATGTTCTGCTGAATGATCGCCTCGGATTCATAATCCAAGGCGCTGGTCGCCTCATCGAAAATCAAAATGCGAGGATTCGCGATTAACGCGCGGGCAATCGCAATGCGCTGCCGCTGGCCGCCTGACAGCGAACAGCCGTGCTCTCCGACCAATGTGTCGTAACCTTCAGGCAATTCCAGAATGAACTCATGGGCGCCGGCCAGCTTCGCGGCCTGCATCACCGGCTCCATCGCCAGTCCCGGATCGGTTAAGGCAATGTTGTCGCGCACCGATTGATGAAACAAAAAGTTCTCTTGCAGCACCACCCCCACCTGGCGGCGCAACCAGGCAGGATCCACCTGCGCGAGATCGACCCCATCGACGAGGATGCGGCCCCGCTCAGGCACATAGAGACGCTGGATCAACTTGGCGATGGTGCTCTTTCCCGATCCAGATCGCCCAACAATCCCAATCACCTTGCCGGGGGCCACCGTGAACGACACCTTGCGCAACACCTCGGCGCTGTCTGGCCGATAGCGAAAGGTCACCCCGTCAAAAACCACTTGTCCACGTACTTGGGGGAGTGTGGTCCGGTTCGGATTGTACGTTGGCTCCGGTTGAGTATTGAGGACGTCCCCGAGCCGTTGCACAGAAATCCCCACTTGCTGAAACTCCTGCCAGAGATTAACGAGGCGCAAAAGCGGGCCCGTGACCTGTGCCGATAGCATATTGAAGGCAATGAGCTGCCCGATACTGAGCTCGCCATCAATCACGCGATAGGCGCCAACCCAGAGCACGGCCACGACCGTAATTTTCTGAATGCAAGCGGCGATCTGACCAGCAACCGTCATCAGACTCGTAGCACGAAAACTAGCGCTCACATAGCCGGCCAGCTGCTCTTCCCACTTGCGCAGCAGCGGCGGCTCCACCGCCATAGCCTTCACCGTCTGCATACCGCTGATCGTTTCGACCAAGAACGACTGGTTCTCCGCTCCACGATTGAATTTTTCATGCAGCCTGGAGCGAATCGCCGGCGTAATGGCAATCGACAACAAGGCATAGAGCGGGAGCGACAGCATCACCACGCCGGTTAAGATCGGACTGTAGAACCACATCACTGCTAAAAAGACCGCGGTGAAGAGCAGATCCAGCACCACCGTCACAGAATGACTCGTCAGAAACTGACGGATCTGCTCCAGCTCGCGCACCCGGGCCACCGTATCGCCCACACGTCGTGCCTCAAAATACGCAAGGGGCAGCGCCAGAATATGCCTGAACAGTTGCGCGCCGAGTCCGACATCGATGCGATTCGTCGTGTGAGAAAACAGATAGGTGCGCAACCCGCCGAGCAGCGCATCGAAAATCGCGAGCGCGATCATGCCGGTGGCCAGGACATGCAACGTCGTAAAGCCCTTGTGGACCAGCACCTTGTCGATCACGACTTGGGTAAACAACGGCGTGAGGAGCGCAAAGAGCTGCAGAAAGAATGACGCGACAAAGACTTCGCCCAGGAGGTTTCGGTACTTGACGATGGCGGGAATGAACCAGGTGACGTCGAAGGTTCGATCTTGAAGGCGAAGATTCGCCCGCTTCGTCATCAGCAACACTTCGCCGGACCAGACGGCCTCAAACTGTTCGCGCGAAAGCACTAGCGGCCGCCCTGCCACCGGGTCTTGGATCAACGCCTTATCGTCGTCGATCTTGGCCAGCACGACATACCGGCCGTCGGTCCACTTGGCAATCGCGGGAAGCGGAATTCCAGCAAGCGCACTCTCAGTGATGGTCTGTATGCCGGCTTTGAGCCCGAGATGTTTCGCGGCTCGAAGCAGTTCTCTGTCGGAAAACACATGGTTGGATTGGGCAAACTGATGACGCAATTGCCCTGCGTCTGCAGGCAAATCGTAGAACCGAGCCAGGATCAAGAGACACAAGAGGCCTGTATCGACTAGAGGACCATTGCCCGCTTCCGAAGCCTGACCTTCAGGAGAAATGCCCGCACCTGCTACGTCATGAAACATACATTATTCGCTTCATGCCGACGCACCTCTTCTCCCCTTACCGAAAGCATTCAATTAGCCGCATGGGGAGAGACACCATACTTACATTTATTCCTAATACTATTGAACCCGTATGTACCAATACAGACACAGCCTGTCAATCGAGAATTTCTCTCGAAAACACTCGACCTTTTACTTCGCAGTTAGGGAAAAATTCCGGGAGGCGCAGCCTTCAACCACCCACGCCGCCTCTCCGACAAGAAAAGACCTTCGTTCACCCTCAATGCCAGCTGGCCGCCAACACAGTTTGGACATCCTGCGGCCGTTGATCGATAGCCTGATCCCACGTCAGCCCAGTCTGGTTGCTGAACGTCGCCATCGCTTGGATGAGCTGATCGACCTGGGCATTCAACAACGTGCCCCCTGCTCCCGCCTCAATCGTTTCAACCTGATAATCTTCCCCCTGGAACCAGTTTTCTAACAATATCTGATCCGTCGTGCCATGAATCGCGATCCGGAGATCATTGGCCTGCTGACTGATCACCAGGTCCAGCGGAGTCAATTCAGAATCGAACTGCAACAAGTCTTGATTCCCCGCCGTGCTATCATCCTCAGCGATGACGTCACTGCCACCCCCGAGTCCGAAGCGATACACATCATTGCCCCTGCCTCCTACCAACCGGTCGTTCCCGGCGCCACCAACGAGCGTATCGTGATCCGCTTCGCCAACCAGCACATCGTTCCCGGCATCCCCATTGAGCACATCGTCGCCCATGCCGCCGTAGAGATAATCGCCATCGGCTCCGCCGGCAATCACGTCATTGCCCTCGTCGCCCGATACTGAGTCCGTGCCGTCCCCTCCGCTGATCAGATCGTTCCCCGCTCCTGCATAGAAGGCATCCTCCCCGGACCCGCCGGACAAGGTATCGTCACCTACTCCGCCGTTCAGGACATCATTCCCGACCCCACCGATTACCGTGTCGTGACCAGCTTCACCGATCAAGACATCATTTCCATCGCCTCCGGTCAGTTGATCGTGACCTTCTCCGCCATAGAAGGTCACCCCGGCGAGACTGCCCACGGCCGTAACGACATCGTCTCCGCTGCCGCCCACCACCAGCTCGACCTCGGCTGCCGCCGCATCGAAGGTCACCGCATCTATTCCCGTCACAATCACCTGATCATAGCCCACCCCACCGACAACCAGGGTATCGGCCGCGTCAATATACAGCGCGTCATCGCCCTCGCCACCGGTGAGTTGATCGGCGCCGGCGCCACCATTGAGTACATCGTTCCCGGCCCCGCCCATCAGGCTATCGGTCCCCGCATCGCCCACGAGCGTATCGTTGCCCTCATCCCCATTGATGACATCGTCGCCGTCACCGCCATAGAGATAGTCCACGCCGGTACCGCCATAGATCGTATCGGTGCCCTCGTCGCCCGAGACAGAATCACTGCCTTCACCTCCCTGAATCTGGTCATCCCCAGTTTCAGCATAGAAGGCGTCATCGCCGGCCTCACCGGTCAGGACATCGTCGCCCAGTCCGCCGTTGAGCACATCATTTCCGGCGCCACCGAGTAGCGTGTCCGCCCCGGCTTCGCCGATCAAGACCTCAGTCCCATCTCCCCCGGTGAGTTGATCGTTCCCGTCTCCACCATAGATCGTCACCCCTGTGGCGCTGCCCACGGCCGTCACCACATCATTTCCACTGCTGGCCACCACCAGCTCCA
This sequence comes from Nitrospira sp., assembly GCA_022226955.1. Lineage (NCBI taxonomy): Bacteria > Pseudomonadati > Nitrospirota > Nitrospiria > Nitrospirales > Nitrospiraceae > Nitrospira > Nitrospira sp. Next base: position 3,383,144 of record CP092079.1, on the reverse strand, counting down.
CTTCGGCGGCCGTCGCGTTGAAGGTAATCGCCTCTGCGCCCAGCACCGACACCACATCGTAGCCCGCGCCCCCGTTCGCCACCGTGTCGGCTGCATCGATGTACAGCGTGTCGTCGCCTTCGCCGCCGACCAGCTGGTCCACACCCGCGCCGCCGTTGAGGACATCATTGCCGAGGCCGCCGTTCAACACGTCGTTACCCACATCGCCGACCAGTGTATCGTTGCCGTCATCCCCGTTGATGATGTCGTTGCCCGCGCCGCCATAGAGGTAGTCGGTCCCGCCACCACCGGAAATAGTATCTGCCCCCTCGTCGCCGGTGACTGAATCATCGTCCTCTCCGGCCAGGATGAGATCGTCTCCCCCATTGCCGTACACCGCATCATTGCCGGCTCCGGCGTCGATGCCATCGTTACCGGCTGTCCCCACCAGTACCTCCGCACCCGCGGTTCCGAAGATCGTGATGGACGGCCCGAGCAGACTTGCCATACTTGCGGTGCTCCCGTCGGCAAAGGCCAGCGTCTCCACAACCAGAGAACCGTTGACCCCGGTGGAGTCGAAGTTGGTCAGTACCAGTCTGTCCGCCCCACTGGCGCCTACTTGAATCGTGAGCGTCCGCGCCGCCTCATCCCGCGTGGTGGTCAGATCGGCCTGACGGATGTCGGCACCGAACTGAATTCGGTTCCCTTCACCGACCGCTGCCACATCGTCAATCGTATCGAGACCGTCGCCCATGTTGAAGAGATAGGTATCGTTGCCTGAACCGCCCTGTATGAAATCGTTGCCGCGGCCCCCCATCAGAAAGTTTGTCCCGTCTGCGCCAACCAAGACATCATCACCCATGCCGCCAAGCAGAGTTGAGGTGCTGCTCCATCCAAGAATGGTGTCATTCCCCGTTCCACCGATCAAAACCAACTCTCCCTCTCCGCCTACGATGGTCTGGTTGTCAGTCCTGAGATTTGCAGCATAGAGATTATAGAGATCGAGAGTCACACCGTCGGCAAACTCAGCCACCGCGAGGGCCGGAATGAAGTCGGCGAAGTTGGGCAGTGAAATCTCATCGCCGGATGTTCCAACCGCGACCCTGTTCACGGTGATTCCATCGCCGTTAGTAAACAAGGTGAGATCGCTCGCCGTAATCCCGGTCCCGAACCGGAGACGATTCACATCGGGGAAGGCCGGATCTCCAATGTCGTCTCTAATCTCATCGATGCCATCTCCGGGATTGAACACATACGTGTCGCCGCCTTCTCCACCATCCAGAACATCATTCCCAGGACCTCCGGTGAGCGTATCGCTCCCGGCGCCGGACGAGAGGGACTCACTTCCAACCAGGCCTACCATACGATCGTCGGCAACGGTTCCGAAGAGTTCCCCATCGCTTCGTCCGGTTCCTTGCACCAAGACTTCGCGATCGAACAATTGGACAAACGAGAGATGTGTGCCATCCGCAAATGAAAAGGTGTCGATCGCGTGTGGGGCACCGGGATCCTCAGCGGACACTCCGAGAAAATGCAGACCATCCCCCGACATGCCAACACGCACCGTCAATCCCCCAATACTGGATGTTCCACTATACGAGACCTGCAGCATGTCCTGAGTGATGCCGGCACCGAATTGCACCAGATTGACGTCTCCCGTTCCAGACTGGTCGTCGATCAGATCAAATCCGTCGCCCTGATTAAAGATATAGGTGTCATTGCCGGCTCCGCCAATCAGCACATCGTTTCCCGCTCCTCCCGCGATTACATCGTCACCGCCCCGCGCCTTGATAACGTCGGTTTGGGAGGTCCCTGCCATTGTTTCACCATTGTCCGTACCCACTGTTGGATTCATCAGTGCCAGCAAGCGCGTTTCATAGCCACCCGTGATGTCCTCCACTCCCGCACTGAAGGCAACGAACTCAGTCACCGGCGACCCGGCAGTCCCACTCGGATCAAAATCCATCAAAGTCGCGCCATTCATTCCCCCAGCGTTTGTAATTCGGAGAGCTGAGCCCTCCTGAACAAACACCACATCGTCCGGATGGACACTGTTGCCGAATTGTAGCCGGTTCCCCTCTCCGGGCAGAGCCACATCATGGATCGCATCGAACCCATTAAAGCTGCCTTCGATCACATAGGTATCGTTTCCTGCGCCGCCATTCAGATCATCGTCACCCAGCCCATATTCGTTACCGATGCTGTACCCGCCCCACAAGGTGTCAGCACCCGCTCCGCCGATTAAGAGATTGCTCACGAAATTCCCGAGCAGCAGATTCGCGCTCGCATTCCCCTCACCACGGACCGGATCTGTGGTCGATTGAGCTGTAGTATGCAGGAGGAGATTCTCCACATGATCCGGAAGCGTATAGTCAATCAGGCTATGGACGGTGTCGGTACCCTCCCTGTCGAGTTCCTCCACCGTATCGTCCACATGGTCGACTTGATAACGATCATCACCGGCCCCGCCCGCCATGCGGTCGGCATTCTCGTTCCCGTCAAGAAAGTCGTCCCCACCCTCTCCGATGAGCGTGTCCCGATACACCGTCCCGAAAAGACTGGACCCCGTTTGCGAGGCCCTCAGGGTCAACCCTTCCGTCCTGGCTTCAATCGCCACTGCATCCCAAATGCTTCCATCCACAAACGTCATCTGTTCGATCGAAGCATTGCGCAGAATCATCTTATCGACACCGAGACCCAACTCGACTGCACGCTCGAACTCATTGGGCTCCTGCCCCTGCAAAAGACGCACGCGCACATCGGAAGGAGCCACGCCTGGCCCAAACTGGATCGTATCGATGTCCGTACCCGGAGTACTCTGATCAATGACCACGTCAACACCGTCCCCCACCCCGAAAACGTATATGTCGCTGCCTAAGCCCCCGTCGAGCGTATCGTCTCCCGCACCACCTTCCAAAATGTCGTTGCCCTCGAAAGTGCTAATCTGATCGTTTCCTCCCCGGCCTTGAAGGCGATTGTCCGTTGGCAATCCGGGGAGCGCCTGAATCATATTGGACAAATTGTTGCCGGTGAGAGCGACCGGCGCAGAAGATGATCCTTCCGGCACGGCAGCGAATAGATTCTCGACGAAGTCCGGCAGCATGAAGTCGACCGAGGTGTATACGGCATCGATTCCCTCGCTCGAGGCCTCGAACACCTGATCGGTCACATGGTTGACTATGTAGGTATCGTCACCCACCCCGCCCACGAGTCGATTGAAGCCATTGGTGACGCCGGTAAGCGTGTCGTTACCGACCGACCCCGTGAAGGCAAATCCCCGTGCGACTAATTGTTCATGGGATAGCACGGTTCCGTCGGCGAAGTGGTAGGTATCCACCCCGGATGCCCCCTCGACGTTCGCCGCATCGAATCCGCCGATTGTAACGGTTTGGGCAGATGAGCCAAGGCGCACCACAAGCGAACCTGCCGCGACACTCAGGGACAGATCCTCTTCACCAATCCCTGCCCCGAAGACGAGCCGATTCCCTTCTCCGGCAGCGTCGACAATGACATCGAACCCATCTCCTGAATCGAAGAAATATGTATCTTGCCCGCCGCCGCCCACAAGAGTATCGTTCCCAGCTCCACCGATGAGCACATCGCTTCCGCCAGTCCCACCGATCTGCCCATCGGCATCACCGACTAGAGTATCGTCTCCCGCCCCACCATCAAGTTGATCGGCACCATCATCACCGCGCAATCCATCATTGCCATCACCGCCAAAGAGTTCATCATCGCCTTCCTCTCCCAACAACCGATCATCCCCCGCATCCCCAGCGAGAAAATCATTTCCTAACCCACCCTGGAGCTCATCTATCCCGTCTCCACCAAAAACTGTATCTGTATCTGCATTGCCCACCAACAGATCATCCCCCGCACCACCGTCGAGCGTATCCAATCCATCGCCACCAATCAGCAAATCGTTTCCCTCATCTCCAAACATGACATCGCCACCGGCTTCTCCATCGAACTGATCGTCGCCCGCACCGCCTGACAGCCCATCATCGCCAGCGCCGCCAAATCCTACATCGTCCCCAGCGCCGCCATCTAGCGCATCATCTCCATCGCCACCAAAGAGAGCATCCGTGCCCGCTCCCCCTAGCAGCACATCATCGCCACCAAAACCAGCCAGCTGATCATTCCCATCTCCGCCTTCCAACCAATCATCCCCTTGCAGCGTTACCCCCACGCCTTCATCGTCACCGAACAAAAGATCATTACCCGATCCACCAAGCAACACATCATCCTCGGCACCTCCAGAGAGCTGATCGTTGCCGGCCCCACCCGAAAGGAAATCATCACCAGGCGCCATAGGAATCAGAAGACTCACGCTTGTTTCCGTATCCCCCCACAACACGTCATCGCCAATCCCTCCATCCAGCGTATCGTCGCCCCCATCTCCGCTCAGATAATCGTTTCCATCACCTCCCTCTAATACATCACTGCCTGGAACCAACACACCAGTCAGCGACACAAATGTTTGGCTCCCATCGGGATTCTCAATTTCGGTCCCGCGGGTAAGCGCGTCACCCCAGATCTCATCGTCTCCTGCCCCACCGATCAACCGATCATCATTCCCGCCACCGCCTATCCGATCGTTCCCATCCCCGCCGTCGGCATAATCTTTCCCGTCCAATGTAGGCCGTTGTGAATACAGCGTTGGACGAGGGATAGGATCTGGATGATAGTCGTACGGATCCGCCAGCAGCCGATCATTGCCAGCTCCACCGTAAAGGCGATCATGACCATATCCACCCAAAATCCAATCATCGCCCCCATTGCCATACAATGTGTCGTCGCCAAACCCCTGCCAAAAGTTTAACGAATCAGGCCCTTCTCCTCCGTGCAATGTCTGGTGATAGAAGCCACCAACTCCAAGCGGAAGACTAATGCTCGGATCGGTGATATGCGAATAGTCTTCTATCCATGCTTCATAGCCATCTTCCGTATTTCCTACAAAGGCCTTCACACTCACCACGCTTTCGACTTGCGGCGTATGCGTGGCAACGCCTGTCACGGTATCCACCAGAGTGGCCGAAAGTGTCACGCTCGCGTCGAACGACATATCATCGCTGGCATTCAACGTGAAATAAATCTGATCGGCCCCCTCCGGCACCGTCAGTTCAAACGCCCCATTCGCCCCAATTGCCTGCACTCCATCCGCAGTCAACACACTCAATTGATTGACCTGCGGGCCTTGCAACTGGAGTGAGATGCGTTGGCCTCCCGCCTCAGCCGCAAACGGCAACGAGAGTCGAAACTGTTCTCCCAAGCGTTCTTCTACCGTCGCGGATGATGCGCCCCCAGGAACAAACCCCGCTGTGTGAAACGGATTCGCTCCCACGCCCTTCTGAATCACCACCGTCTGTCCAGCCCGTTGAAATGTCTGGTGAGCCTCTTTGGCGGCGGCTCGCACCAGCGGCGACAACTGCGGATCACTCAGCTCTGCCGCATAGGCTTGGTCAATGAGTTGAATGTCGGCAAGATTGCTGATGGTACGGCCAAAATTAAAGAAGGTGTTGGGAATATCCTGCACAAACTCACTCACAGCCTTGGCCATTCCATTGGCCGTATCATGAATAAAAGGGATGATCTCGTTATCGAGGTAGCTCTGTAGCGTAAGATCCGTCATGCCGCTGTCGCGTGCCATATCAGCGAAGACCGACGCCAGCTTCACAACAAACCCTCCAATCTTCGTATCTGCGAGAGTGGTTTGCGCCGTCGCTCTCAAATACGTGAAGGTATCACTCACCCAGTTTGCGCCACCTGACAACATCCTTTGAGCCAATCCTTCGACATCGACCGCTAAGGGTTGCAACAGGGGAGCCAACCTGGATCCAATCGCCGCGCCTGGAATCAGCGAAAACAGCATGTCCATCTGCAGACGACGATCTTCCGAACTAATTTGCAAATCCGGTGTTGAGATCCCGCTTGAGACCCAATCACGGAGGCTCTTGAATAGCTGAACATGACGCTCGACTTGGAACTGCAAGGCATCGCTCAGAATCGCTCCAAGGAGAGTGACTCCATAGCCTGTCGAAGCACCAATTTGAAACGCGGAGTTTTGAGCGATCTTCTCCCAATCGAGGCTCCTCAGTGCCACATACCACTCATCAGACATGTTGTCGGCTGAATGCAGATTGGTGAGTACGGCTTGGACGAGTGCATTGGTTTCCGTCGGATTGCCCAGAGACAGTGCCGCGATCAATCCAGCAGCGAGCCGAGGCAGCGATTCAACCGGTGACACATCCTGATCGTTGAGCACTCGGCCGAACAGCGAGGCGATCTGCTGCACATTCTGCATCGGCAAATAGTCAATCGGCCGCGCCACAGCAACCTCGAACTCTGTTCCAGGACTAAGAAACGGATAGAAGCCCGTTTCAATGCGGTGGGCGTCGACTCCATTGAGAAGAAACGGTTCCCCCGTATCGGGATCAATCTCTTTCGAACCAATACTCAGAAAATAAGCCGTACCACCCGTATGCCCCACACCACCAAAACTGCCCAGACGGCTCACGAGGTCGCCTTCGGTATAGAAGTGCGCGTTGGACCCGATGTCGGCCAACACCGCAGGGGAGTAATTCCCAAGGTTGTACTGGAGACCCAGGACGCCGCCCAAACCATTGAACGTGGTTAGTGTGATACGCGACGCATCGAATGTTGTGTTATTTTGAGCAGCGAGAGCTTTGTGATCACGGACATATTCATAGGCCGCGTATTGGGCGAGCCCACCACCCAAGCTTTGACCAGTAAAATGGATCTCGCCTGTGAAGGGACTCTCGTCTGGATTTGTCAGACCGTTTAGAAACCCAAATACCAAACTCCTTCCTGCGTTTTGCGTGTTCCATTGATTCCAACCAAGGTACTGACTATTCGCCACCCAGTCTTGAGGATTCGGCCCATCCGTCCCTCGCATAGCAACGATCACTTCATTTGTTTGTTGATTCTGATAGGCAATGAACCCAAACCCGGTGTTTGGATCAACCCCTTGCGCAACAGCAACATAACCCGATGGAACAGAATATTGCGGTGCAACGCCATACGTCGTGTCAGGAAGCGCCGCGAGCACACTGCCCGTTAGATCGGTCTTGAAGTATGATGCGTCAGATGCGAGCAGTGTCAGCTTTGCAAGATCATTAAGTCCCGTCGGTAGCGCCATGGCCTATTCTCCTTTCCCCGCGCAGAAATCGATCATTTTCAGAGTTTCCGCCCCTGGTTTGCCTTCACGAAGTGCTTTCACACTGTCGGCCTCCGCTAACGAATGCAACGAGTGAACAAACGCCACCTTGCAACCGTCAGGAGAAACTGAAATGTTTCTAGTAAGCCCTGCAATTAGACGAGCAGGTTTGCCTCTCTGAAAAAGGTAGCCACCTGTAGTACCTACCTGGTCGTATGGCCCTGATCCACCAGCAGCAAAAAGGCCCTTCTTTGTGAGGTTATATTGGCCCCATCCTAGCTTCTCCCATTGTTCCCCCTTCGGCTCTAAAGCCTTCACGACAGTACCATCCGACTTCAGCAGCCAAATGTCAGTTGCGTACGTTGTTTTGATATGGCCCTCCAATAAATAGACGCCAGCGAATTCAAAGTACGCGACATGGAATCGCACCTGCTCCCCAGTAAACGGAAGCTGCTTCGGATTTTTCTGATCGGATGGGTACAAGAGAACAGGACTTGCTTTGGATGGATCAGCTCGCGATGGGAGACCGAAGTCCAAATATCCATGCTCCTCTAACAATGGAATGGACCTCGTTTTTTTACCTTCGTGTCGCCAATACGGAAGATCGATATCGTAGTGACGACAACTGATTGGATTAAACCACTTCACGGGAAGAGGCTGCACGCGCTCCTCACCAATTTTCCCCTCTACCAGCTCGTATGTCGTCTCTGTTCCTGATCGCAGGCGATGAAATGAACGAAATTCTCCAGATGCACACCAGCTATTTGTTCCATCCCAGCTGGGATCGCGCACAGCCTTGCCTTTTTCAAGATCCCACACATACACCGCTTGTGGAATCTCCCACGCCAGACCTACTTGCTTGGGAGGATTAGCCGAATCTGGTGCGTAGCCCACAAAGATGATCTGGTTATTGTTGAGCCAAACAGGACGAGTCTGCCGATCCACTGGAATCTTCGAATCCTTGATCGGATAGCGCGGCTCCTCACACGCCACTAGCTGCGGTCTCAACCCCACGAAGAGCAGTACGACGATCAGAGCCAACTTTCGTTTCATATCTTTCCTCGTTGAGGCAACACTGCGTTAAATCAATAGGGCCAGGCATGAGTATTGACTTATTAGACTCCTTCACCATCACCCCCAGCAGCACTGACTCGATGAAGCCAACATCGACGTAGCCGCCCCCCCCTGTGCCACGCCGA